>DATCUG010000693.1:0-4788 GCA_036567525.1 Streptosporangiaceae bacterium
GCCGTCCCGGACGGTCAGCGTGGCCGGGCCGGTGTCCAGCTTGGCCGCGGCCGCGGCCAGCACGGCCGCCCGGGCCTGGGCACAGGCCTGGCGCAGCGCGCCGCCGGAATCCTCGATCGACCGGCTGCCCGACGTCACCCCCTCATCCGGGCTGGTGTCCGTGCTGACCGGCGCCACCTCGACGCGGCCCAGCGCGACGCCGAGTTCCTCCGCGGCGATCTGGGCCAGCGCGGTCCACACGCCCTGGCCGTACTCGACCTTGCCCGGGTGGATGGTGACCGTGCCGGGGATGGCGAAGTCCAGCCAGCGGCGCAGTTCCGGGTTGGCAGCCAGGCTGGGCGAGAGCGTCATTCCGCTGCCCCGGCTGGCGTGGTGGCCGCCGCGCGGAGCACGGCCCGGACGATCCGCTGGTGTGTCCCGCACCGGCACAGGTTGCCGTCCAGCGCGGTGCGCACTTCGGCCTCGGTCGGGTCCGGGTTGCCGCGCAGCAGCGCCACCGCGCTCATGATCATCCCAGCCGTGCAGTAACCGCACTGGGCGGCCTGCTCGTCGATCACCGCCTGCTGCACCAGATGCAGCGTGCCTCCGCTGGCCAGCCCTTCGATCGTGGTCACGTCCTTGCCCTCGGCCGCCCAGGCCGGGAAGTCACAGGACGACCTGGCCTGGCCGTCGATGAGCACGAAGCACGCGCCGCACAGCCCGATGCCGCAGCCGAACCTCGGCCCGGACAGCCCGAGATCATGGCGGAGCACGTCGAGCAGCGGCGTGTCTGGCTCGCAGCTGACGGTCTGCCCGGCGCCGTTAACGGTTAGCTGGATGTTGACGCTGCCCATCCGGACAGAGTATGCATTCGTTTGCAGGTTTGGCCAGCAGGGCACTGAGCCGATGGCGGGGACAGGGAGGAACCAGGGTGGACGAGCGGGTGGCGATGGCGATTTCGCACTGGGCACCACGGTTCACGATGAATGGGGTAACGGCGGGGGATTTCGAGCGGATCACCAGCGGCCTGCAGCGCTGGGAGGACTGGTGCGCGGCGTGGAGCGCGGTCGGCGCCGAGCACGAGGAACTCGGCCGGACCGCGCTGGCGGCCGGCCACCAGATGTCCGCCGGTGCCCACCTGGCCCAGGCGGCGGTGTATTACCACTTCGCCAAGTTCCTGTTCGTGAACGACCTGGATCAGATGCGCACCGCGCACATGGCCGCGGTCCGCTGCCTGGATGACGCGCTGCCCTACCTCGACCCGCCGGGCCGCCGGATCGAGATCCCGTTTGATGGGTCGCACATGGTGGGAGTGCTGCGCCAGCCGCCGGGGGCGGGACCGCACCCGGTCATGATCATGATCCCGGGGCTGGACTCGACCAAGGAGGAGCTGCGCAGTACCGAGGAGCTGTTCCTGGCGCGCGGCATCGCCACCTTCAGCGTGGACGGCCCGGGCCAGGGTGAGGCCGAATACGACCTGGCTATCCGCGGTGACTGGGAAGTGCCCGGGGCGGCCATCATCGACCGGCTCAGTGCCGAGCCGGGGCTGGACGCGGCGCGGATCGGGGTCTGGGGGGTCAGCCTGGGCGGGTACTACGCGCCCCGGGTGGCCAGCGGCGACGACCGGGTGCGCTGCTGCGTGGCGCTGGCCGGCCCGTTCATCTTCGCCGACAACTGGGCGAACCGGCCCAGCCTGACCAGGGAAGCGTTCCGGGTCCGGTCCAAGTCCCCGGACATGGACAGCGCGTGGGCGGTGGCGGCGCAGCTCAGCCTGGCCGGGCGGGCGGAGAAGATCCGCTGCCCGCTGCTGGCCGTGATGGGCAAGCTGGACCGGCTCATCCCGTGGCAGGACGCGGCCCGGCTGGTCGAGGAGGCCAGCGGGCCCAGCGAACTGCTGCTGCTCGAGCAGGGCAACCACGGCTGCGCCAACCTGGCCCCGTTCCACCGGTACCGGACCGCCGACTGGGTGGCGGAACAGCTGGGGGCACGCACGTCGTGAGCCAGCCACCGGCCCGGGGGACCGCGAGCCGTTCCGGGCTCCGCTTGCTCGCCCGGCATGACCTGGGTGGGTACGGCGACGGCATGCAGGTGATCCGGGCCGGCGACGCGCTGTACGTCGGGCACCTGGGCACGTCCGGCATGGGCACCTCGATCCTGGACGTGGCCGACCCGGGCCGGCCGGTGCTGGTGGCCCAGTGGCCGGCCCCGCCCGGCACGCACACGCACAAGGTCCAGGTGGCTGACGGCCTGCTGCTGGTGAACCAGGAGAAGTTCCCGTACCGGGCGGCCATGACCGAGCCATTCTCGGCCGGCCTGGCCGTGTACCGGCTCGCAGACCCGCTGCGTCCGGAGCAGATCGGCTTCTGGCCCAGCGGCGGGCGGGGGGTGCACCGGGTGGTGTGGACCGGGGGCCGGTACGCGCACATGTCGGCCATCCCGGACGGGTTCAGCGACCGGATCTGGGTGGTGCTGGATCTGGCTGACCCGGCCCAGCCGGCCGAGGTGGCCCGCTGGTGGTGGCCCGGCCAGCGGGCCGGTGAGCAGCCCACCTGGCGGCCTGGGGAGCGGTACGCGGCGCATCATGCGCTGCTGGCCGGCGACCGGGCCTACCTGGGGTATGACGACGCCGGCCTGGTCATCCTGGACGTGGCCGACATCACCCGGCCGCGGCAGGCCGGCCAGCTCCGCTGGGACGGCGGCTCGACGCACACCTGCCTGCCGCTGCCCGGCCGGCAGCTCGTGGTGGTCACCGACGAGCAGGTCAGCAACGGGCCGCGGGCCCCGCAGCGGGCCATCCGGGTGATCGATGTCTCGGCCGCCCCGCGGGTGGCCGCGCTGTGCCCGCCCCCGGGCAGCCACTACGACCAGCTGCCGCTCCGCTTCGGCGCGCACAACCTGCACGAGAACCAGCCCGGCGCGTACCGCAGCGAGCGGCTGGTCTTCGCCACCTACTTCAGCGCCGGGGTCCGGGTCTATGACCTGGCCGACCCCAGCCGCCCGCGGGAGGTCGCGCACTGGGTGCCGGAACCACCGGAGGGCCAGCCGGTCGCCCAGATCAACGACCTGTTCGTGGACGACGGCGGGCTGATCTGGGTCACCGACCGGATCAGCGGGGGGCTGTATGTCCTGCAACCGGAGCCGGGCCTGGCTGCGCTGATGGCGGAGTCCCGGCTGGCGGCGGACCGGGGCTGACCGGGCTGGGTGCCGGGACCACGGCGGCGGCCACCGCGGCGCCGCCGGGCCGCGCCCGCCGGGTCAGCCGCTGCAGGATCGAGACGATCGTCCACAGCGGCGGCAGCAGCACGAACAGCACCAGGATGGCCCACTGCGCCGGGTGCCTGGCCAGGCTGGGCAGCACAGTCTTCTCCAGCCACGGGAACAGGTGGCTGCGCAGGAACGGGATGTACGCGGCCGCGGCCAGTGCGGCCCCGGCGGCCACGGTCACGATGGCCAGCGCCAGCAGGATGCGGCGGGCCGCGCCCACCGCGACC
The DNA here is from genome assembly GCA_036567525.1 of Streptosporangiaceae bacterium. Classification (GTDB taxonomy): domain Bacteria; phylum Actinomycetota; class Actinomycetes; order Streptosporangiales; family Streptosporangiaceae; genus RYN-230. The sequence continues at coordinate 3,471 of DATCUG010000693.1, forward strand.
AGCAGCAGCCCGGCCAGGATGGCGGCCAGCCCGGCCGCGCCGAGCACCTTGATCGTGCTGGTGCTGGCCAGCGCGCCGACCAGGATCAGGCCGAGCCCGGCCAGCAGCGGGTAGCGCGCGGCCGGGCCGACGCTGGTCACCCGCCAGGCCAGCGTGGTCACGGTGCGCGCGCCGGCCAGCACCGGGCGGAGGAAATGCGGCGTGCCCCGGCCCAGGTCGACGGTCTTGACCGCGACCGCCGCGGCCCGGGTCACGGTCTGGGTGAACAGCTGGCTGCCCACCTCAGCGGAGATCGTCTCGGCCGGGACCTGGCACGCGTGCAGCACCCCGGCCACCTTGGCGTCCGGCACAGGGGGGTAGTGACTGCCCACCGCCGCACTGCCATCCAAACCACGGGCATCCATACCACGGGCGGGTGCCGGGCCGGTGGCGCCGTGATAGGCGGACAGGAACGAGCGGGCCGCGCCCTCGTCCGCACCCTGCGCGGTGTCCACCGCGATCTGCTCGGCCACGTGCGGCAGTTCCTCGCCGGCGATGATCCGCTGCAGGCCACTGGCCACCCACATGGCTGTCACCGGCAGGCTGATCGGCGGCGGGGGCGGGTCTGCGGCCGCCAGGAAAGCCAGCTCGGCCGGGGCGGCCGGGCGGCCGGCCCGGGCCGGGAACGGGCTCCACACGCCCGCGGGTGCCGGGCTGCCCGCGAGCTGCTCCAGCTTGTCCCGCAGCTGCGCGCAGAACGTGTCCCGGTCGTCGGCCACGGTGGCCAGGTCATGCAGCCGGCGCGGGTCGAGCAGCATATGCACCAGCCAGCCCGCGCCGTCCAGGCGCCCCCACATCCAGTCGTTGGCCCGCCAGGATGCCTTGCAGAACGCGCCGAAGTGGTGCAGCTGCAGGCCGGTGAGCTTCTCCGCGGCCAGGGCCCGGGGATCCAGGCTGGTCCGGGTGTCCGAGCTCATCTGGATCAGCTCCAGCGCCTGGTCGGCCACGAGCCCGTCCGGCTGCATCACATACCGCGCCACGTGCAGGTCGAACAGCTGGGCGGCGACCGTGTCCACGGAGTCGCCGCCGGCCGGGCCGGTCAGGTAGCGGAGCAGGTCGGTCACGTACCCGGCGGCCGGGCCAGCCGCGGCACCGACCTGGGCACCGGTCACCAGCTCAAGGCCAGGCAGCAGGCTGCGCAACCCGAGCAGTACCGCGGCCAGGTCCCGCCACGGCTGGCCCGATCCGCCGGCCGCCATGTTCGCGCCGAGCAGCCCCTGCGCCGCGGCGGCGGCCTGGCCGGCGGTGGCCGCCGGGCTGGCCCCGGCGGCCGCGGGTG
>DATCUG010000694.1:0-18614 GCA_036567525.1 Streptosporangiaceae bacterium
GGGCAGCGCGAAGATGGCGCCGATGGCGGCGACCAGGGCGACCGCGGCGGCGACCCGCATGCCGTCGGCCATCGCGGTGGTGAACGCGTGGTGCGCGGCCGCGGCCAGCTGCGCGCCGGCCGGCCCGCCGGCGTGCCGGGCCACGATGTCCGCGGCGGCGACCGATCCGGTGGCCATGTGGCTGACCGCGTGCGGCACGTGGGCGGCGGTGAGCACGCTGCCCAGCTTGGCGCTGTACACCCCGGCGGCCAGGCTGCCCACGATGGCGATGCCCAGTGCGCCGCCGACCTCGCGGATCGTGTCGTTGATGGCGCTGCCCGCACCGGCCTGGTGCGCGGGCACGGTGGTCATGATGGTGGTGCTGGCCGGGGCCATGACCAGGCCCATGCCCGCGCCCATGATGGCGACCGCGACGGCCAGCGGCGGGTAAGCGGTGTGCACCTGGGCGGTGGACAGGTCGAGCAGGCCCACGCCCATCAGCGCGATGCCGGCCGGGATGATGACCCGGGCGCCCAGCCGCTGGGCCAGCACCGGGGAGACCGGCGACACGGCCGCCATGGCCAGCGCGAACGGCAGCGCGCGCAGCCCGGCCGACAGCGGGCTGTAGCCGTGCACCAACTGGAGGTACTGGGTCAGCACGAACAGGCTGCCGAACAGCGCGAAGAAGATCACCGTCACCGACCCGGCGGCGGCCGAGAACGCCCGGGAGCGGAACACCCGCAGGTCGATCAGCGGGTGTGCGATGCGCAGCTCCCACCAGGCGAAACCGGCCAGCAGGGCCAGCCCGGCGGCCGCCTCGGGCAGGGTGACCGGCCCGGTCCAGCCGCGGCTGGGCGCCTCGATGATCGCGTCCACCAGGAGGAACAGCGCGCCCGCCACCAGCAGCGTGCCCAGGATGTCCAGCCGGTGCCCGGACGGCTCGGCGGTCTCGGGCACGGTCAGCAGCACGCCGGCCAGGGCCACCGCGACCAGCGGCACGTTGATCAGGAACACGCTGCCCCACCAGAAGTGCGACAGCAGCAGGCCGCCCAGGGTGGGGCCGATGACGATGCCCACCCCGGCCACCGCCGACCAGGCCGCGATGGCCTGCGGCCGCTCCCGGGGCGGGAACACCGAGTTCAGGATGGACAGCGTGGCGGGCATGACGAACGCCGCGCCCAGGCCCATCACCACGCGCGCGGTGATCAGCGTGCCGGTGCCGCCGGCGAACGCGGCCAGCGTGCTGCCCAGCGCGAACACGGTCAGGCCGCCGAGCAGGGACAGCTTCCGGCCGTACCGGTCGCCGAGCGCGCCCGCCGGGATCAGCAGCGCCGCGAAGCACAGCGTGTACGCGTCGGCGATCCACTGCAGCCCGCTGGTGCCCGCGTGCAGCGTGCGGGCCAGCGTCGGCAGCGCGGTGTTCAGGATGGTGTTGTCGATCACCACGACCAGCAGGCTCAGGCACAGCACGAGCAGGATCTGGCGGCGGCGCGGATGCCCGTCCGGCCACTGGGCGTCAGGCCGGCCACCGGCCTGGGCCGGGGCGGCGGCCGGGGTAGCCGTGGGCCGGGGAGAGCTGGTGCGGGCCATCGACGGTCTCCTTACGGATGATTGCTTACGCTCGTTCACTTACATTCGTAAGCATAGACAGATGAGCTAACAGGTGTAAAGTAGTTATCGTGCAGAATCTGGACGTGACCACGGCGGCCGGGCGGACCGCGGCCCGCCGGCCGCGCAACCGGCGCGGGCAGGGCGCCCGGCTGACCGAGGACATCGTGACCGGGGCGCTGGCGCTGATCGAGCGGACCGGGTCGGCCGAGGCGGTCACGCTGCGCGCGGTGGCCCGCGAGGTGGGCATCGCCGCGCCGTCCATCTACCCGCACTTCGCCGACCGCGAGGCGATCATGGCCGCGGTGGTGGCCCGGGTCTTCGACGAGCTGGCCGCGGCCATCAAGGCGGCCACCGCGGCGGCCGGCCCGGACCCGGTGGACCGGCTGGCCGCCGGGTGCGCGGGCTACGTGGACTTCGGGCTCAGCCAGCCCGCCCGGTACGGCGTGCTGTTCACCGGGCGGTGGGGGCCGGCCGCGCAGTACTGCCAGCCGGTCGCGCTGGGCCCGGACGGGCGGCCGGTGCTGGAGTGGGGCGCCGAGGCGTTCTCGCTGCTGCTGCACGGCATCCAGGAGTGCGTCATGGCCGGCCGGTCAGCCAGCACCGACGTGATGGCCGACGCCACCGCGGTCTGGGTCGCGCTGCACGGCACGGTGACGCTGCGCACCACGCTGCCCGGCTTCCCGTGGCCCGCGCTGGCCCCCCTGCTCCGGCACCAGGTGCTGGCGCTGGCCCGGGTCAGCGCCCGGTGACCCCGTCGATCGCCTCCCGGAGCAGGCTGGCCTGCCCGCTGTGCCGAGCGTAGTGCCCGCCGGTCAGCCGCGGGCCCGGAAGAAGGCGACGGCGGCCACGTAGGCCAGCCCGCCGACGAAGCCGATCATGTCGTAGGGCCAGCCGCTGCCGCCGCGGGCGATGCTGACCACGAAGCCGATCAGGATCACCGCGATCATGGCCAGCGCGGTGACCGCGGTGGCCCGCAGGTCGATGGCGGAGATCCGCTCGTCCCGGTGGTCGAGCAGCCCGCGCACGGTCTCGCTGCGCCGCCCGGCCAGCACCAGAGCCCCGCTGAACGCCACCATGATGGCCAGTGCGCCCACCCCGAGCAGCGGCTTGCCGCCGGCCGCGAAACCAATCAGGTAGATGATGCCGATGACCACGCCGAGTGACACGGTGGCCCAGTAGCTGCGGTTCGTCCTAGACGTGATCTGCATGGAAGATCTCCTCCACGGTGGTGCCGAAGAACTGGGCGATGGCGATGGCGAGCGGCAGCGACGGGGTGTACCGGCCGGTCTCGATTGAGTTGATCGTCTGCCGGGACACGTCCAGCTCCCGGGCCAGCTCGCCCTGGGCCAGCCCCTTGGCCGTGCGGCGTTCCCGGACGTCGTTCCTCACCGGGCGGGCCACCTGTCAAGTCTGCTTGTCACATGGCCATGGTGCCCGGCGGCGGGCCCGGTGTCAAGCGTGCTTGTCATGGCTTGGCGCCTGAAACCTTTTAGATCTCACCGGTGTGCCCGGATAGCTGCTGGCGCCCGGGGGCAGGTAGCGTCGGGGCATGTACCGCAGGCCACCCTGGCTCGTGCGGCACCTGGGGCGGGGAGGGTGCCGGTGATCGGCCTGATCGCGGTGACCGGGGGCGGCCGGGCGGCCGCCCAGCGGCTGGCCGACGCGTGGCCCGGCCAGACCCGCCGCTACGACGGGCCGGCCCGGCAGGCGCTGCCCCGGGCCTGGGCCCAGTGTGACGGGCTGGTCTGTTTCCTGGCCGTCGGCGCCACCGTCCGGCTGATCGCCCCGCTGCTGGACAGCAAGTGGACCGACCCCGCCGTGGTCTGCGTGGACGAATCGGCCCGGCGCGCGGTGGCGGTGGTCGGCGGGCACGCGGCGGGCGCGAACGCGCTGGCCGCCCGGGTGGCCGCGGTGTTCGGCGCGGACGCTGTCATCACCACGGCCACCGACGCGGTGAGCCTGCCCGGGCTGGACGCGCTGGGCTGGCCGACCGAAGGGGCGATCGGCACGGTGAGCCGGGCGCTGCTGGACGGTGAGCGGGTCCGGCTGGAGTCCGCGCACACCTGGCCGCTGCCACCCCTGCCGGACACGGTCGGTGAGGTGGGGGAGTACCGGATCCTGATCACCGACCGGGCCACCACGCCTGACCCGCGGACCGCCATCGTCCGGCCGCCGTCGCTGGTGATCGGGGTGCACGCGGCGCCGGGCGCGGCCGCCGAGGACGTGCTCCGGCTGGCCGACAACGCGCTCGGCGAGGCCGGGCTGTCCGCGGCCAGCGTCACCGCGCTGGCCGTCGTGCTGGATGACGCCGCGCTGGACGCCGGGCCAGCCATCACCGGGGCGGCCCGGGAGCGCGGCTGGCCGGTGCGCAGCTACCCAGCCCGGGACACCAGGCGGAACGGCCCGGAAGCGGCGGCGCTGGCCGCCGCGGACGAACTGGCCGTGCCGGAACGCACCGCGGAAGGAGCCAGCGTGGCGGTGGCCCGGATCCGGCCGCGGGGCCGGGTCGCGCTGATCGGGACCGGGCCCGGCGCGCCTGACCTGCTGACCCCGCGTGCGCTGGCCGAGCTGCGCCGGGCCGCGGTGCTGGCCGGGCTGGGCCGGTCCCTGGACCAGGTGCGTGACCTGCTCCGGCCAGGTACCCGGATCCTGCCCGGTGCGGGGGATGCGGCGGCGTGCAGCATGGAGGCGATCCGGCAGGCCCGGCTGGGCCACGCGGTGGCCATCACGTTCCCGGCCGACCCGGGCCTGCACGAGCTGGCCGCCCAGGTGCTCAGCCGGGCCGGCGACGACATCGACGTGGTCGAGGTGCCCGGCATCACCGCCCCGCTGGCCGCCTCGGCGGTGCTGGGCGCGCCGCTCGGCGGCAGCAACGCGGTCATCTCACCCAGCGAGCACACCTCGTGGGCGGTGACCGAGGCCCAGGTCCGCGCGGCCGCCGAAGCGGGCTTCGTGCTCACCGTGTGCCTGCCGCCGGGCAAGGCGGATGAGCCACGGCTGGACATGGTGCTGGCCGTGCTCCGCCAGTACCGGGCCGCGGACACCCCGGTCGCGGTGGTGAGCGACGCGCACCGCGCCGGTCAGCGGGTCTTCCTCAGCACGCTGGGCGAGCTCGAGCCCGGGCGGGCCGATGAGCACAGCGTCATCATCGTCGGGACGGCCAGCACCCGGGTGATAGCGGGCCGGATGATCACTCTGGACGACGCCTGACGGATGCCCCGGTGCTGCGCCGGGCGGCGCCTGGGGCGGGCGGGTCGTCGCCCACGATGAAGCCGCCACCACGCTGCCAGCTCAGGTACCGCCAGGTCAGGTTGATCAGCGCGTTGATCCGGTTCCGGTTGCCCAGCAGCGTGACCAGGTGCAGGCCGAGCCAGGCCAGCCAGGCCAGCGTGCCGCGGAACCGGATGTGCCCGGGCAGCTCCACCACCGCCGACCGGCTGCCGATCGTGGCCATGATGCCCTTGTCGCGGTAGCGGAACGGGACGGTGGGCTGGCCCGCCTGCAGCCGGCGGACCTGCGCGGCCGTGTGCTTGCCCATCTGCAGCGCGGGCTGGGCCAGCTGAGGCAGCGGCGCGCCCTCGATCACCCCGATGTCGCCGATCGCGAACACCCGGTCCTGGCCCTTGACCCGCAGGTCCGGCCCGGTCAGCAGACGGCCGCCCTTGCCCTGCGGCAGTCCCCACTGGCCATCCCCGGGCGCATCGCCGGTGAGGGTCGCGTTGGCCGGCCCGGGCGGCCCGGCCACGCCGGCCGCCCACGCGGTCAGGTCGCTGGGCAGTTCCTCGCCGTCGGCCAGCATGATCCGGTCCGGGGTGATCTCCTTGATCTCGGCGTTCAGCCGGAGCTCGACCCCGCGGCCGGCCAGCTGCCGCCGGGCGTATTCGCGCAGCGGCGGATGGAACGGGCCGAGCAGCGCGGGTGCCTGCTCGACCAGCCGGATGTGCACCCGGTCCCGGACGATGTCCGGGTACGACGCGGGCAGCGCCAGGTTGCGCAGGTCGGCCAGCGTGCCGGCCAGCTCCACCCCGGTTGCCCCGCCGCCCACGATGGTCACCGTCACGTCCCGGTCGATCGCGCCCAGGCTGAGCTGCTCCAGCGCGCTCATCAGCCGCTCGCGCAGCGTGGTCGCGTCGTGCAGCGTGTACAGGCCATGGCTGTGCTCGGCCGCCCCGGCGATCCCGTAGAACGCGGCCGTCACCCCGGTGGCCAGGATCAGGTAGTCGTAGCCGGCCTGGCCGCCGTCGGCGAACCAGGCCACCCGGGCCGCGGTGTCGATGCGGGCCAGCTCGCCGTGCCGGAACCGGGCACCGTGCTTGCGGGCGAAGCCGCGCAGCGGGTAGGCCACGTCACTGGGCGCCAGCCCGGCCGTGGCCACCTGGTACAGCAGCGGCTGGAACGTGCTGTAGATGTGCCGGTCGGCCACCGTCACCGCGAACCCGCTCCGGGCCAGCGCGCTGACTGCGGACAGCCCGGCGAAGCCGGCCCCGACGACCAGGACCCGTGGTTTGTTGTCTGCGGTCACGCCAGCATCGCTACCCAGCCGCAACCGGGTATGCACCCGAATCCGGCGCAACCGGTCGGCCACGTTCGCGCTGGCCCGCTGAAAATTTCCTGGTCCACCGCCCGGCCCAGCGCGCTGACCTGCCCAGTTACCGGCGGCCCCGGCGGCCGGGGTGCCCGCTGCCCGGCGCCGGGTTAGCGTGCCCGCACTGGGAGTGGCCGGCCACGAAGGGACAGGCACATGACGCTGGCGATCCGTCCCGGCCGGGCCCGTCTCGGCGCGGCTGGCCTGGCCGCCGCGCTGGCCGCGGCCGGCCTGCTCAGCTTCGGCGCGGGGCACGCCCGCGCGGCCACCACCACGCTGTGCGCCGAGCAGACCGCGCCGGCGGGCGGCAGTTTCATCGTGCAGAACAACGAGTACGACTCCAGCGCCTCGGAATGCGTCAGCACCGACGGCAACGCCGACTTCACCGTGGCCAACTCGGGCATCAGCAACGCGACCAACGGCTCGCCGGGCGCCTACCCGTCCATCTACCAGGGCTGCCACTGGGGCAACTGCAGCGCGGGCGGGCTGACCGCCGCACCCATCCAGGTGTCCGCGCTGACCGCGGGCAAGGTCACCACGAGCTGGAGCACCACGCAGACCGGCAGCGGCGCCTACGACGTGGCGTACGACATCTGGTACAACCAGACGCCGACCACCACCGGCCAGCCCAACGGCACCGAGATGATGGTCTGGCTGAACCACAACGGCAGCGTGCAGCCGTTCGGCTCCGAGGTGGCCAGCAACGTGACCATCGGCGGTCACAGCTACAACATCTGGTACGGCACCCAGTCGGTCTGGGACACGGTCAGCTACGAGATGACCAGCGGCACCACCTCGGTCAGCAACCTGGACATCGGCGCGCTGACCCAGGACATGGTGAGCCGCGGCTACACCAAGTCCAGCTGGTACCTGATCGACGTGGAGGCCGGGTTCGAGCTCTGGCAGGGCGGCGCCGGCCTGGCCAGCAACTCGTTCGCGGTGAACATCGCCGGCGGCGCCACGTCGTCGCCGACCCCGACCCCGACCGGCCCGGCGTCGCCGACCCCGACGCCGAGCCCGACCCCGACCGCCACCTCGCCGGGCCAGGCCCAGTGCTCGGCCGCCTACTCGGTGGTCAGCAGCTGGCCGGGCGGCTTCCAGGGCCAGGTCGTGGTGCACAACACCGGCCCGGCCGCGCTGAATGGCTGGAACCTGGCCTGGACCTTCCCGGGCAACCAGCAGATCACCAGCCTGTGGAACGGCAGCTACACGCAGACCGCCGCCGCGGTGGCGGTGCGCAGCGCGTCCTACGACAGCAGCATCCCGGCTGGTGGCACCGCCACGGTCGGCTTCACCGCCAGCTACGCCGGAAGCAATAGCTCACCTGCGGGCGTCTCGTGCAGCTGACCCGAAGCTGTCAGTGTCGGCACTGAGTGGGGTCTGATTCAGGTATTTTTCCGGCGGGGGCAAGTCTGTAGCCAATGGGGCACCGGGGTCACCGGATGTCCTTGATATGGCATGTGGGAAGGGCTCGCGGATGAGAACGAGGCGCAGCAGCCTCCCATTGACGTGCGCGCTGGCGGTCCTGGCCGTGCTGGCGGCCGGGCTGGCGGCGTGCAGCTCATCCGCCCGGGACACCCCGGGGCGGCCGCTCACGACGGCGCTGCACGGTGAGGTGGCCGTGGGTGGCCCGGATGGCCGGTACGTGGTGCCAGCCGGGATCCACAAGATCAAGCACGTGATCGTGATCATGCAGGAGAACCGGTCGTTCGACAGCTACTTCGGCACCTACCCCGGGGCGGACGGGATCCCGATGCGTAACGGGGTGCCTTCGGTCTGCGTGCCGAACACGTCGGGCGGCTGCACTCGCCCCTACCACGACACGGCCGACGTCAACGGTGGCGGGCCGCATGGCGAGGGCAACGCGGAGGCCGACGTGAACGGCGGCCGGATGAACGGGTTCATCAAGCAGCGGGCGCTGGCCCGCAACGGCTGCCACCAGCTCGCCGACCCGGCCTGCACCACGACCAGGACCCCGGACGTGATGGGCTACCACACCGCCGCCGAGCTGCCCAATTACTGGGCCTACGCCAAGAACTTCACGCTCGATGACCACATGTTCGAGCCGGTGAAATCGTGGTCATTGCCTGACCACCTGTACCTGGTGTCGGGCTGGTCGGCCAAGTGCCGCAACCGCTCGCCGATGAGCTGCGCCACCGACATCATGGGCCCGTACGGGGTGACCAAGTTCGACAAGGCCGTGGACAAGGAACTGCGCGACGGCAAGACGTCGATCGACTTCGCCTGGACCGACCTGACCTGGCTGCTCTACACCCACCACGTGAGCTGGGACTACTACGTGCAGGCCGGGGTACAGCCCGACTGCGCCAACGACTCGGCCGAGACCTGCCCGGCGGTCCCGCAGAACGTGCAGACGCTGGGCATCTGGAACCCGCTGCCGCTGTTCGAGGACGTGCGGAACGACCACCAGCTCAACCACATCCAGGCACTGAGCTCCTACTTTCACGCCGCCAGCACCGGGACCTTGCCGGCGGTCAGCTGGGTCACGCCGTCCGGGCCGGACAGCGACCACCCGCCGGCCAGCGTGCACTGGGGTCAGGCCTACGTCACCGCCATCATCAACGCGGCGATGAAAAGCCCGGACTGGAAGTCCACCGCCATCTTCCTGGCCTGGGACGACTGGGGCGGCTTCTACGACCACGTGGTGCCCCCCGCGGTCGACCAGCAGGGCTACGGCCTGCGGGTGCCCGCGATCACCATCTCCCCCTACGCGCGGCAGGGCTACATCGACCACCAGACGCTCAGCAGCGACGCCTACCTCAAGTTCATCGAGGACGACTTCCTGGGCGGCAGCCGGCTGAACCCGGAGACCGACGGCCGCCCGGACCCCCGGCCCGACGTCCGCGAGGACCAGCCGCTCCTGGGCAACCTGATCCAGGACTTCAACTTCAATCAGGCGCCGCGCGCACCGGTGCTGCTGGCCACCAACCCGCCCACCGACTCGCCGGCCATCCCGGCCTACTTCGTCACCCACCCGGCCTGTATCGGCTGTACCGCGGTGCTGAACGGCGCGCCCGGCTCGGCCGGCCCGCAACTGGTCCAGTCCACGGCGGTGGACAAGCACCGGGACCCGCGCCGCTAGGTCAGGTGCCGGTACTGAGCTCACGCAGCCGGCCGCGGAGGAAATCGCGCTCGGCCGCGTTGCCCGCCCGGTCCAGCGCCGCCTGGTAGGCGGCCGTGGCCGCCGCGGTGTGGCCGAGCTGCCGCAGCAGGTGGCCCCGGACGGCGTGGTACAGGTAGTAGCTGTCCAGGTCCAGCCGGTCGGTCAGGGCCAGCGCCGCCGCCGGGCCGTGCACCTCGGCCACCGCGACCGCCCTGTGCAGCGCGACCACCGGGCTGGGCGCCACCGCCAGCAGCTGGTCGTAGAGCGCGACGATCTGGGCCCAGTCGGTGGCCGCGGCGTCCGGCGCGTCGCTGTGCACCGCATTGATGGCCGCCTGGATCTGGTACGGGCCGGGCTGGCCGCGGCGCAGGCACTGCCGGACCAGGGCCTGGCCTTCCGCGATGAGCTGCCGGTCCCACCGGCTGCGGTCCTGGTCGGCCAGCAGCACCAGGTCACCGCCGGGTGTGGTGCGGGCGGCCCGCCGGGACTCGGCCAGCAGCATGAGCGCCAGCAGCCCGGTCACCTCGGGCTCGTCCGGCATCAGCCCGTGCAGCAGCCGGCCGAGCCGGATGGCCTCGGTGCACAGGCCGGCCCGGATCAGCCCGTCGCCGGAGCTGGCCGCGTAGCCTTCGCTGAAGATCAGGTACAGCACGGCCAGCACGGCGCCGAGCCGGCTGGGCAGCTCGGCCGCACTGGGTACCCGGTACGGGATCCGCGCATCGCGGATCTTGCCCTTGGCCCGGACCAGCCGCTGCGCCATGGTCGGCTCCGGCACCAGGAACGCGTGCGCGATCTCGGCCGTGCTCAGCCCGCCGAGCAGCCGGAGGGTCAGCGCGACCTGCGCCGCGGTGCCCAGCGCCGGGTGGCAGCAGGTGAAGATCAGGCGCAGCCGTTCGTCCGGCACCGGGTCCACCTCCGTATCGTCCTGGTCCTGGCCGGCCTGGTCTGAGCTAGCCCAGTGCAGCTGTGCTGCCTCGGCCTGACGGCTGTCCCGGGACGCCTCCCGACGCAGCCGGTCGATGGCCCGGTTCCGGGCGGTGGTGATGATCCAGCCGGCCGGGCTGGGCGGGATGCCCGCGGCCGGCCAGCGCCGCACCGCCTCGGTGAACGCGTCCTGGACCGCGTCTTCGGCCACGTCGATGTCGCCGAACGTGCGGACCAGGACGGACACCGCACGGCCGTACTCGGCGCGGAAGACACGCTCGATATCGGTGTCCTGGACGGTCACGGCCGCGATCAGCCCGGGTCCACCAGCGGCCGGACCTCGATCGGCAGCGTGGTCGCCGCGGCCAGGCCGCGCGCCCAGCCCAGCGCGGCATCCAGGTCCGGGGCGGAGACGACGGTGAACCCGCCCAGGTGCTCCTTGCCCTCGGTGAACGGGCCGTCGGTGATGACTGGGCCGCCGTCGCGCTCCCGTACCACCGTGGCCGTGCTGGCCGGGTGCAGCCCGCCGGTGAAGACCCAGGCGCCGGCCGCCCGGAGTTCGGCGTTCCAGGCCCGGACGTTGGCCATGATCGGGTCCAGCACCTCGGGCGGCGGCGGGTCCCCGTCGGGCTGGTACACGCTGAGCAGGTACTGCGGCATGGTCGTGCCTCCTCGCTGGCTGGTATCTCACCAGCTATACGATCGGCGGCCCGGGATTTCGACACCGGCCCGGCCTTCCTGACGGCAGACGGCGGCTGGCTGGCATATGATCATCTGTGCTGACCGGCATGTTGAAGACGTCGGCATGATTCAGTAAATCTGGCGTGGGTAGCTCAGCGGCCGCCCTACGCTGGACGCAGACGCGCCAGCAAGGCCAGCCAAAATAAGGTCCGGGGGTTCGCCCAGGTGACACAGGTGTCCGTCGACTCGGCTGACCAGCCGGGAGCGGTCCGGCAGGCTGGCCGGCCCCGGGCACCTCTTCCATTCGAGCAGCACCCGCCCGGCCCGGTCGAGCGGTTCATGAGCGGGCTGATCCGCAAGCTGGCCTGGAGCAGGCTGTCCAACCCCAAGGTGGCGGTGGCGCTGTCCGGGGCTGGCCTGCTGCTCGGCCTGCTGCTCGGGGCCACCTCACCGAACGCCGAAACGGTGGGCGTCCGGCCGCCGCTGTCGGTGCTGCCGTCGCTGGCGCACCAGACCGTGCTGGCCAGCGTGATGCTGTACACCGCGGACATCCTGGCCTGCCTGGGGCTGGCCGGCATGCTGTGGGCGCACAGCCAGGGCTGGCGGCCCAACCCGCGGATCCTGGTGCTGGTCAGCGGCGTCATCGTGGCCATCATGGCCAGCCTGGCCCCGGTCGGCTCGTCCGACGTGGCCAGCTACGCGGCCTACGGGCGGATCACCGCGCAGGGCGGCAACCCGTACGTCACCAACCCGCTGGCCTGGTTCGGCCCGCACTCGCCGTACTATGTGGCCGTCGGCGGCATGTGGAAGTCGCAGTCGTCGGTGTACGGCCCGTTCGCCACGCTGATCCAGTGGTTCGCGGCCACGATTGGCCGGGCCGACCTGGCCACCACGGTCTTTGTGCTGATGATCCTCAACGGGATCGTCTTCATCGGCGTCGGCCTGCTGCTGCTCAAGACCTCAGACGACCCGGTGCGGGCCACCCTGTTCTGGACGGCCAACCCGGTACTGATCCTGGAACTGGTCAGCGGCGGCCACCTGGACACGTTCGTGGCCGCCGCGGCCATCTGCGCCATCCAGGTCGCCCGCCGGGTGCCCCGGGTGTGGGGCGACGTGCTGGTCGGCGTGCTGATCGGGCTGGCCTGCGGGGTGAAGATCTACGCGGTGCTGATCGCGCTCGGCCTGGCCTGGCCGCTGCTGCTGCACCGGGAGTGGCTGCGCACCGCCCGGATCGCGGTCATCGCCCTCGGCACGCTGACGTTGCAGTACAGCTACTACGGGTTCGGCGCGCTGAAGCCGCTGTTCGGCGGGCTGGATCTGGCCACTCTGCCATCGCCGTGGCGGCTCTTCGAGCTGGCCGGCCAATGGCTGGGGGTCAGCCACCCCACCATGGCCACCCTGATCAGCTGCCTGTGGCCGATCGCGCTGCTGCTCGTGGCCTGGCTGATCTACCAGCGGATCTCCGCCGATCAGCCGCGTGAGGTGGTCGCACCGTTCGCGCTGACCTACGCCTGGATCCTGGTCGCCCCGTGGGTGTTCGCCTGGTACACCGCGGTGGCCTGGGCCGCGCTGACCCAGGTGCCGCGGAACCGGATGACCCGCTGGCTGACCATCGTCACGGTCTTCCTCGCGCTCTGCCTGTCCAGCGGCGGCCAGGCCGCACCGGGGCGATGAGGCAGGTCACCACCCCGGTCGCGGAGAGCGGCCCAGGCGCGGCCCGGCCAGCCCGGGCAGGCCGGGCGGCGCGGTGGCAGGCGGCCCGGGCCGGGCTGCGCCGGCACTGGCTGGCCGCCGCGCTGCTGACCGCCGGCCTGGTGCTCCGGATCCTGGTCCAGCTCGCGTACCGGCCCGCGCTGTTCTACATCGACTCGTCCCGGTACCTGTACAACGCGGGCGGGATGGACCCGGTCGGGTACAAGGGGCCGCTGCGGGCCATCCTGTTCCTGGCCAACTTCGACGCGGTGGCCGCCGTCCAGCACCTGCTCGGGCTGGCCATGGCGGTGCTGCTGTACCTGGTGCTGCTGCGCCGCGGCGTGCCCCGGTGGCTGGCCGCGCTGGCCATCGCGCCGGTGCTGCTGGACGCCTATCAGCTGCAGATCGAGCAGATGGTCATGCCGGACATCTGGTTCGAGGCGATGATCGTGACCGGCCTGGCCATCCTGCTCTGGCCACCCGGCCGGGCCAGCTGGCGGCGGGTGCTGGTGGCCGGCCTGGTGCTGGGCGGCGCGGCCACCGTGGCCCAGGTGGCCGAGGCGCTGCTGGTGCCGGCCGTGATCTACCTGCTGGCCGCCGGTGGCAGCTGGAGGCGCCGTGGTGGGCACGGGGGCTGGCGGCAGGCGGTGAGCAGGCCAGCCGTGCTCTGCGTGGCGTTCGCCGCCCCCATCCTGACCTACTCCACCGTGTCCTATCTGCTCACCGGCGTGTTCTTCCCGTCGCACACCGGGTTCACGTCGTTCTACGGACGGGCCGCGGCGGCCGCGGATTGCGGCACGCTGCGGCTGCCGGCTGCGGAACGGATCATGTGCCCGACCCCCGCGCAGCAAGCGCAGGGACCGGACTGGCTCGAGTTCGCCCGGGGCTCACCGATCCGGCCGTTCTACCGGAACCTGCCGCGGGACCGGGTGGACAGCCTGATCACCGACTTCAACCACCGGGTGCTCAGCCAGCAGCCGGAGCGGGTGCTCGGCGCGTACGCGCGCGACCTGATCAAGCCGTTCGCGCTGACCCGGGACGGCACGCCGGGGGACACGCCGATCTCCCGGTGGCAGTTCCAGCTCCGGTTCCCGTACAACCCGCCGCACGAGTCGATGGCGTTCGTGCATACCGCGGTCAGCCGGTTCGGCGGCGGCGACCCGGTCGTGTGGCGGCCAGTCGCCGGGTTCCTGCGTGGCTACCAGCTGCACGGCGGGTACACCCCCGGGCCGCTGCTCGGCTTGTGCGTGCTAGCCGGGCTGGCTGGCTCGCTGGCCCTGCTGCGCCGCCGCGGTGATCCGGGCACCCGCCAGCTCAGCCTGGCCTGCCTGCTGTTCTTCGCCTCCGGGGTGGCCGTGCTGCTGGTCTCCGGCCTGTGGGAGTTCTCCTGGCGCTACCAGCTGCCCGCGCTGGTCACACTGGTGCCGGCCGGCGCGCTGGGGATCAGCGTCATCATCCGCGCGCTGCGGCCAGCACCGCCTGCTCCTGCTCCGGAGTGAACCCGTCCTCCAGCGGCGGCTCGCCGCGCTGCCGGTCCCAGGCCAGCACGTCGGCCGCGGTCACCGCCAGCGGGGTGGCGGGCAGGCCCGCCGCCCGGGCCCTGGCCGGGCTGCGCCGCTGCGCCGCCCAGTACGGCCGGACCAGCGGGAAAAACGGCGGCGCTGGGCCGGGCACCGGCACGACCTCGACCTCGGCCCCGGCTACCTGCGCGCAGGTTTCGATCAGCCTGCCCAGCGTGACCGGCTGGGCCGGGCCGACCGCATGGAACTCGCCCGGGCGGTCGTCGGTGATCAGCTGCACCACCAGCCGGGCCAGGTCGCGCACATCGATGACCTGGACCGGCTGGGCCGGGTCGGTGGGCACCGCCACCGGGCCGCCGCGGGCCGCCCGGCGTACCCAGTAGGTGAGGCCGGGCTGCCAGTCGTGCGGCCCGGCCACCTTGCCCGGCCGGACGATCGTGGCCCGGTCACCGTAGCGGGCCATGACATCGTCCTCGCAGGCCACCTTGAGCCGGCCGTAGTTCTCCCCGGCCAGGTGCTCGGTGTTGCGCAGCGGCGCGCGGCGCGGCGCGGACTCGGTTGGGTCGGGATCGGCCGCGGTGTGCTGGTACACGGCATGGCTGGAGATGAACAGGTACCGGCCGGCCCGGTCACCCAGCGCGGCCATCGCCTGCCCGACGTGCCGCGGCACGTAGCCACTGACGTCCACCACCGCGTCCCACCGGCCGTCAGCCAGGGCCGTGTAATCGCCGCTGTCCCGGTCCCCGGTCAGCCGCGGCACACCGGGAAACAGGCCGGTCCCGGTCCGGCCGCGGCCGAACAAGGTCACCTCGGCTCCGCTGCGCAGCGCGTCTTCTACGATGGCCCGGCCCACAAACGCCGTCCCGCCCAGCACCAGAATCCGCACGACGACCGACCATACCGCTGTTTAATCGCGGCTCAAGACTGGGCGGTAATCGTGAGTGAGGCCGGGTTCTTGAAATGTGATATCACAATGATACAATGCTGATAGGTGAGCTGATCGAGGAGGCAGGCCATGGGTGAGCCAGCCATCGTGGTGCGCGGGCTGCGCAAGAGTTTCGGGGCCAAACAGGCGGTGGCCGGGATCGATCTGCAGATCGCGGCTGGCTCCTTGGCCGGCCTGGTCGGGCCGAACGGGGCAGGCAAGACCACGTCCCTGTCGATGATGACCGGGCTGCTCCGGCCGGACGTTGGCCAGATCGTCGTTGATGGGCGGGATGTCTGGGCCGACCCGCCCGGCGCCAAGGCCATCATGGGCGTGGTGCCGGCCGAGGCCCAGCTGTTCGAGCGGCTGAGCGGGGCCGAGCTGCTGGAGTACGCGGGCCGGCTGCGCGGCATGCCGGCCGGTGAGGCCCGGTCGCGGGCCACCCAGCTACTGGGCGTGCTGGACCTGACCGAGGACGCCAAGCGGCTGGTGGCCGACTACTCGACCGGGATGCGGAAGAAGGTCATGCTCGGCTGCGCGCTGATCCACAACCCGGCGGTGCTGTTCCTGGATGAGCCGCTGGAAGGGGTGGACCCGGTCTCCGCCGACGTGATCCGCCGGCTGCTGACCCGGTTCGTCGGCTCCGGCTCGACCGTGCTGTTCTCCAGCCACGTGATGGAGCTGGTCGAGCAGGTCTGCGACCACGTCTCCATCATCGACCAGGGCCACATCGTGGCCACCGGGACGACCGATGAGGTGCGCGGCGGCAAAACGCTGCAGCAGGCGTTCATCGACCTGGTCGGCTCGCGGGCCAGTGGGGAGGAGGGACTGACATGGCTCGGCTCCTCGTCCAGCTGAAGCTGCGGCTGCTGATCAACGCGCTGCGCGCGTCCGGGCGGGCCAAGGTCTCGTTCATCGTCAGCACCAGCTTCGCCGTGCTGGTCGCGCTGGGCACGTTCACCGTGCTGGCGCTGCTGCGCGGGCAGAGCGCGCCGGTCACCCAGACCGCCGCCGTGTTCACCGTGTTCGCGTTCGGCTGGCTGATCCTGCCGCTGCTCGCGTTCGGCCTGGACGGCACGCTGGACCCGGCCACGCTGGCGCTGTACCCGCTGCGCACCCGGCCGCTGGCCGTCGGCCTGCTGGCCGCCTCGGCTACCGGCGCCTGGCCGGTGGCCAACGTGATCGGCCTGCTCGGCGTGACCGTCGGGCTGGCCCACGGCCCGCTCGGGCTGGTCGTCGCGGTGCCGGCGGTGCTGCTCCAGGTGCTGTTCTGCATCACGCTGGCCCGGTTCGTCACCACCAGCCTGGCCGGGCTGCTGCGGTCCCGGCGGGGCAAGGACCTGGCCGCCTTCCTGGTCATCCCGATCTTCGCCTTGTACGAGACGTTCGCCCAGGTAGTGCCCAGGCTGGCCGCCGAGGGCAAGATCACCACGAGGACGTTCGAGGGGATCGACCGGTGGCTGCGCTGGCTGCCACCCGGGCTGGCCGCGCACGCCATCCAGGACGCCTCGGACGGGCAGGCCGGCCCGGCCCTGCTGCGGCTGGCGCTGCTGGCCGCCGTCATCGTGGTGCTGGGCGCGCTGTGGATCCGGTCCCTCGGCCACTCCCTGGTCACCGTGGACACCAGCACCCAGTCGTCCAAGGTGCGCAATGCGGCGCTGCCGTTCGGCCGGTTCGGCGCCAGCGGCACGGTAGCCGCCCGGTTCCTGCTCTACCAGCGCCGTGAGCCGGGCGCGATCGTCCGCTGGTGCATCATCGGCGTGGTCATGCTGGCCTGCTCGGTCAGCACGATCCGGACGCCGGCCTACCACGTCGGGCTGATCATCAGCGCGGTGCTGGCGGGCGGGATGCTCAGCCTGTTCCAGGCCAACTCGTTCGGCCTCACCGGGCCCGCGTTCGGCCTGGAAGCCAGCGCGCTGAGCGGGGGCCGCGCCCTGCGCGCGTACTTCACCGGCCGCAACTTCTCGCTGGCCGTCATCGCGTTGCCACTGGCCGCGGTGCTGTCCGCTGGCATCGCCACGTTCGCCGGGCACCCGGGGGACTGGTTCTTTGGCATCGTCATCGACCTGGCGGCCATCGGCGCGGCCCTCGGCCTGAGCAGCCTGTACAGCGCGGTCCTGGCCTACCCGGTGCAGAAGCGGGTGGGCAGCCCGGTGCCGAACGCCGCCGACGGCTACGGCGGCCAGTCGTTCGCCGCCTCCATGGGCAGCATCTTCGGGGTGGCGCTGGTCTGCGCCCCGGTGATCGTGGCCGCGGTGCTCACGTCGCCGGTGCTGGACATGGTCCGGATCCCGGTGCTCCTGCTCGGCGCGGCCGCCTACGGCGCCGTGCTGGCCTGGGCCGGCACCCGGCTGGCCGCCGTCTCGGCGGCCGGCAAGCTGCCCGAACTCTGCCAGGCCGCGCTCCGTAGCAAGCTGTAGCCGCTTCCGCTGTGCCACCGGGCCGGCAACGCTCGGTTCCCGGCCCGGAGGCCAATGTGTTATCGGCTGCCTTATCGGCCCGTCCAGTCACACCAGTCACAGCAGACGCAATAGTGGAGAACGTGGCATAACTCACCTAGATTTTTGTCCCGCGATCCGGCTACTGTGCGCATCTTCGCAGGTCAGAGTGCCTACGCGCGTCAAATTTCGGCCAGCCGTAAAGGGCCGGGCGGGGGCCGATTCCGGCCACCCCGGCTTGGCGTTAGGCAAAAAAGTGGTTTAGCGTGGCGATCGCATCGTCAGCCGCTTACCGAATGGAGTCAGAGTGATTACCGGGGGTGACTACTCGCTTATCGCCGAATAGATCGAGGCGGCCCCGACCAGGCGTGATTGCAGCACGCGGCCGGGGCCTTTGCATGGCAACGAACCTCGGAGGTAACAAAGCCATGTCGTTCTTCAGTATTGCAGGTAGCGGAGCCGCCAAGACCCTCATGGCGGTCACGGTTTCGCTGCATCCTGGGGCCGCTCACCACGGCGCCCACCAGGCGACGGTGCGGGCTGGCGACACGCTCAGCTCAATCAGCCAGCGTGAGTTTGGCAAAGCGGCTGACTGGCCTGCGATCTGGTGGGCCAACCGGCACACCGTGCACAACCCGTCGCTGATCCAGGTCGGCCAGAAGCTGGTCGTACCGGGCTCGCACGAGGTCAAGCCGTGGGTGATGAAGGCCGCGCTGGCGGCCATCCCGGCCCCCGCGCCGGTGCTGGCCGCCCCGGCGGCCCCGGCTGACCCGGCGCCGGCGGCCCCGGCTGAGCCGGCCGCGCCGGCGGCTGCCCCGGCTCAGGCCACCAGCAGCACGTCCTACAGCGGCGCGCCGGGCAGCTTCCAGAGCTGCGTGATCCAGGCGGAGAGCGGCGGCAACCCGGCGGCGGTCAACCCGACCAGCGGCGCGGGCGGCCTGTACCAGTTCCTGCCGTCCACCTGGCAGGCGCTCGGTTTCTCCGGGCTGCCACAGAACGCGTCTGTTGCCGAGCAGAACGCGGCCTTCCAGAAGGAGTACGCCCAGTCGGGCACGTCGGCCTGGTCTGCCTACGACGGGTGCTGAGTCAGGTCCGCTGACCGCAGGAGCCCCGGGCCAAGCGTGGCCCGGGGCTC
>DATCUG010000695.1:0-9672 GCA_036567525.1 Streptosporangiaceae bacterium
TCGTCGGAGAAACTGGCCTGGTCAGGTCTAGGAGATGGGCCGGAGGTGGTGGGCCAGGGGCGGGCCGGTGGGGGTGACCACCACGCTGGCGGCCAGGGCGGATCGGACGGCGGCCGCGACCATGTGGGCGTAGAGCCGGGCGCCGGACGGCTGCGGGTGGACCTCGTCCGGCCAGAGCAGGCTGGTGCGGTGCTCGATGGTGGCGAACCAGTTGGCCAGGAACACGTTGGGGTACTGGTGCGCGGCCCGGTCGATGAGCCGGTTGTCGGCGGCCTCCCACGATCTGGCCTCGTACGTGTTCACCAGGACCAGCTCACGGTTCGGCCCGATGATGGCCAGCAACTGGTGCAGCTGGGCGGCGGTGAACGAGCCGTTGGTGCCGAGCGCGAACACCAGGACGCGGCGCAGCCGGCCGGTCCGGGCTAGCTGCGCCGCGACGCCTAGCCCCGCGCTGACCTGCCGGCTGATCTGGGCGTCGATGGAGATGCCACGGAGGGCGTTCTGCAGCTGCGGCGCGGAGGCGAGCAGCACCGAGTCGCCGATCGCGGTGACCTGGCCGCCGGGGACCTGGCCGCCGGGAGCCTGGGCCGGCGTCAGCGCGGCCGGGGACCCGCTGGGGGCCGGCGTTCCGGCCGCTGACGCTCCGGGGAACGGCGTGGCCGGGACGGTGGCTCCGGCCGGGGTTGTCGCGGCGGCCGGGGTGGTGGCGGGCGGCTGGGCCAGGTCGTGCCGGGTGACCCGGACGCCCTGGCTGATCTGCTCGGCCAGCCCGGACGAGGAGCGGGCGTGCAGCACCCCGTAACCCGCGGTGAACGTCACCGCGACCGCGGCCAGCACGCCGACCGCCGGGAAGATCCGGGCGGGCGCCCGGTGCACCACCCGCAGCGACCTGGTCAGCGTGTGCAGCCGGGCCCGGGCGGTGGCCCGGAAGCCGTCCTGGATGATCGGCTGCTCGATCCACCGCCACGAGGCGGCGGCCAGGCCAACGGTCAGCGCGGCCTCGGCGGCCCAGATCAGCGGGCCGGGACGGGCCTGGGACCGGGCCAGGGCGGCCGTGGTCAGCGCGATGACCGGCCAGTGCCAGAGGTAGATGCCATAGGACCGGACGCCGATCCAGCGCAGCGGCGGCAGGCCGAGCGTCCAGCCCACCAGGCCCGGGCTGGCCGCGGCCAGCACCACCGCGCCCGCGGCCAGCGCGGCGATGAGCAGCCCAGCCGGGTACAGTGCCCGGTCGCCGCCGTGGTAGTGCCCCATGGCCCAGCCCAGCAGGGCCAGCCCGGCCAGCCCCAGGCCGTCGGCCGCCCGGGCCTGGTCCGCGGTCAGCGCGCGCAGCCGCCGCAGCGGCCAGCTGAGCGCCAGTGCCGAGCCGATGAGCAGCGCGGACGAGTGCGTGTCGGTGCCGTAGTAGACCCGGGACGGATCCGCGCCGGGCAGGTAGACCGCCACCGTGACCAGGGCGGACAGGGCCGCGCACAGCCAGGCCGCGCCAGCCCGGATCCGGCTGCGCCGGCAGCAGGTCAGCAGCACGATCAGCAGCAGCGGCCAGACCAGGTAGAACTGCTCCTCGATGGCCAGTGACCACAGGTGCTGCAGCGGGGGCGGCGGGCCGAACTGGGTGAAGTACGACTGGTGCTGCAGCGCCTGCCACCAGTTGCTGGAGTAGCTCACCGCGGCGAGCAGGGCGGGCCGCAGCGCGGCCAGCTGACCCGGCTCGATGACCGCGGTGGCCGCGGTCACCACCACCAGCATGGTGGCCAGCGCGGGCAGCAGCCGCCGGGCCCGCCGGGCCCAGAACCCGCCGAGCCGGAGCCGGCCGTGCCGCTGCCACCGGGTGACCAGCAGGTCGGTGATGAGGTACCCGCTCAGCACGAAAAAGACATCAACGCCGAGAAATCCGCCCGGAAGCGCCGTCAATTGCTCATGAAAGGCGATAACGGCGATAACGGCGAGCGCCCGGAGCCCATCGAGCCCGGGTAGCCGTGTGGCCGCCGCGCTGACCGGCGTGCCGTTACTAACCTGTTCTGTCACCATTGCGCTGATCCCCCCGGCTGGCAGCAATGATCAGATCCTCGCCACTGCGCTGCGGGAAGAAACGCCGAGGTAGGTAATGGGCAGGAACAGATTTGTTAGCTGTCTCGTGTGCTACCCTGCCCGGTCGCGGACTGATTGGGCAGTTCCGCTTCTGCCACCGCGGTGAGCTCGTCCTCGGCCAGCCGGATGGTGATGCGCTCGGCCGCTGCCACCTGGGCCGCGGACCGGACCACGGTGCCATCCGCACGCTGCACGATGGCATAGCCGCGGCGCAGCGTGGCCGCAGGGGACAGGGCCAGCAGCCTGGCCCGGGTGTGCGCCACGCCATCGTCGGCCCGGTCCAGCATGGCCTCCAGCCGGCGGCGGCCGCGTTCGGCCAGGGCGGAGATGGCTTCCTGGCGGCGCTGCACGTCCCGGTCCGGTGCGGCCAGTGCGGGCCGGGATCGCATGCTGGCCAGCCAGCCCAGTTCATGGTCGACCCGGCCAGCCAGGCAGCGGCGGGCCCGGCCGCGCAGCTGGCCGATCAGCGCGAGCTGCTCGGCTACATCGGGGACGACCCGGCGGGCCGCGTCGGTGGGCGTGGACGCGCGCACATCGGCCACCAGGTCGAGCAGGGGCGAGTCCTGTTCGTGGCCGATCGCGCTGACCACCGGGGTGCGCACGTCGGCCACCGCCCTGATCAGCGTTTCGTCGGAGAACGGCAGCAGGTCCTCGATCGAGCCGCCGCCGCGGGCGATGATGATGACGGCCACGTCCGGATCGGCATCCAGCCGGTGCAGCGCATCCACCACTTCGGTGACCGCGTAGGGGCCCTGAACGGCGACCTGTTCGACCCGGAATTGCACGGCTGGCCAGCGCCGGGCCGAGTTGCGCAGTACATCCCGTTCCGCCGCGGAATCACGCCCGCAAATCAGGCCGATGGTGCCGGGCAGGAACGGCAGCGGGCGCTTACGTTCTGGCGCGAACAGCCCTTCCCCGGCCAGGGCACGGCGCAGCCGTTCCAGCCGGGCCAGCAATTCGCCGATGCCGACGGCACGGATTTCCAGCGCGGCCAGGGAGAATGCGCCCCGGTTGGTATTGAAGTCGGGTTTGGCCCAGACGACGACGCGGGCGCCTTCGCTGGGGGGCGGGTCGGTGGCGTCCAGCACGGTCCGCGGGCAGATGACCCGGACCGAGACCGCCGCTACCGGGTCGCGCAGGGTCAGGAACACCGTGCCGCCCCGCCTGGTCAGTTCGGCGATCTGACCCTCCACCCAGACCCGGCCCAGGCGGCTGATCCACTCGCCGGTCAGCCGGAGGATAGTCCGGACCGGGACCGGCGCGTCCGCGGAGGTGTCCAGCGCCATGATGGGCGGCCAGGGTGGCTAGGGCTGCTCGCGGCGTTCGGTCAGCCGCCCTGTTCCAGCTTGGTGATGCGCCGCTCGAACATGGTGATCACGTCGGCCCGGCCCTGGTGCGCCTTCTCGTAGTCCAGCAGCGTCCGCACCTGGGCCACGTCCAGCACCCGCAGCCGGGCCCGCAGCGAGGCCACGGACAGCTCGTCGTAGCCGGTCACCGGGAGCACCGCGGTGGGCTCGGTGGTGGCGGTCACCTCGGCCGGTTCGGGCTGCGCGGCCAGGATCGGCTCGGCTGGGACCGGCTCCGCCGGTGCTGGCTTGGCCACTTCCGCGGAGGTGGGCACGGCCGGGTCGGCGGGCTCAGGCTCGGCCACCTCAGCCGCGCTGGGCACGGCCAGGTCGGCGGGCTCAGGCTCGGACAGCCCGGCTGGGGCGGGCTCGTCAGCGGCCACCGGCTCAGCAGGCTCAGCCGCCATGGGCTCAGCCGCCACGGACTCAGCCTCGGTCTCGGCCGCCGCCGGCTCGGCGGCCGGGGCTGGCGGCGTGCTCGCGGCCCGGGTCAGGTCCGGGTCGCCGTCGTGCAGTACCCGGACGTTCCCGGTCTTGTCCAGGCTCCGCCAGCGTGCCTCGGCTGGGTCGGTCGCCTCCGGCGCGGTAACCGATGAACCGGTCTTGCCCGCCGCTGGGGGCTTGGCCGCCGTCGGAGGCTCGGCCGTAGCCGGGGGAGCGGCGGCCGGTGGCGCTGCAGCCGCGGCCGCGGCGGTGGCGGGCGGCTGGGCCTGGTCGTCTACTGGCGTGGCGAGCTGTGCCCTGACCTTGTCCGCGGCGAGCAGCAACTGGCCGACACCGGTGAACACGGCCCGCAGCGCCTGCCCGGGGAGTTCCTTGATGCGGTCACTGACCTGAGGCAAAGGCATCGTGATCGTTCTCCTACGCTGAGTTCCGGCGTACTGGCTAGTGCCCGGCGCGCCCGGCTCCATCCGGCCTGCGGGCAGCTGTGCAGGCGTGCCGGGTGGTCGTGCCCGGCCGCGTCGGTACCGGCTCGTGACAGGCACAGTCGTACCAGATCCAGCCTGGCCCTGCTACGCGGGCGGGAACGCTCACCCGATGCGGGCCGCCGCGGTGGGCGGCCCCGGCGCCGCATCAGGTATCCGGCCCTGCATGGGGCACCACGGGCTCATCTACCATAGGGGACATGCCTGTGACTACCCGACGCGTTCTGCTCGCCAAGCCCCGCGGCTATTGCGCGGGCGTTGACCGAGCCGTGCAGGCGGTCGAGATGGCCCTTGAGCGCTACGGCGCCCCGGTCTACGTGCGCAGGCAGATCGTGCACAACACGCACGTAGTCCGGGAACTGGAAGCGCGCGGCGCGATCTTCGTGGAGGAGACGGACAGCGTGCCGGAGGGCGCGGTCGTCGTGTTCTCCGCGCATGGTGTCTCCCCGGCCGTGCGCGAGGAAGCGAAGCGCCGTGGCCTGCAGACCATCGATGCGACCTGCCCGCTGGTCACCAAGGTGCACAACGAGGCCAGACGGTTCGCCGCCCAGGACTACGACATCCTGCTCATCGGGCACCGCAGTCACGAGGAAGTCGAGGGCACCACGGGCGAGGCCCCGGCCCGCATCCACCTGGTGGACGGCCCCGACGGTGGCGCCGACGCGCAGGTCCGCGACCCGGCCAAGGTGGCCTGGCTGTCCCAGACCACGCTGTCGGTGGACGAGACCATCCAGACTGTGGCCGCGCTACGCGAGCGGTACCCGCAGCTCATCGACCCGCCCAGCGACGACATCTGCTACGCCACCCAGAACCGCCAGTCCGCGGTCAAGCAGATCGCCGGCCAGGCGGACCTGGTCATCGTGGTGGGCTCGGACAACTCGTCCAACTCGGTCCGGCTGGTCGAGGTGGCCCTGGAGGCGGGTGCCCCGGCCGCCTACCTGGTCGATGACGCCTCGGCCATCGATGAGCAGTGGCTGGACGGCACCGGCACGATCGGCGTGACCAGCGGCGCGTCGGTTCCGGAGGAACTGGTGTCCGGCGTGCTGGCCCGGCTGGCCGAGCTCGGTTACGGCAGCGTGGAAGAGGTCGAGGCGGTCGAGGAGCGGCTGGTCTTCCAGCTGCCGCCGGAACTGCGCCGGGCCGCTCGCTGACCCGCGCCCACACCACCAGACCCGGCCCACCAGCCAACCGGCGGGCACCAGCAAAACCCGCGCTCACCCGGTTCAGCGGTACCGCTTGACGGCCGGCTGATACCCGCCGACCGTGGCCGTGCCGTCCGGGTCGCCGGATCCGGTGGGCTGCCGCCGGGGAAGATCTGGGCGCAGCTCACGGCGCAGTTCGGCCACGCAGCGGGCCAGGCCGCGGAACCACGCGATGATCAGCGACAGCACAACCCCGATGAACAGCCACGGTGCCACGTTGGCCAGGGTCAGCGCGGTCCCCTCCACCGCGGACAGCGCTACATTGCCCGTCGCGGTGAGCGCCTTGACGCAGATCAGCACGATGATGAACAGCAGCGGCGGGCTGACCGCGACCGTGAGCAGGTCGCGCTGCTTGGTGTACCAGGCAGCCGCGGCACTGCCGATCAGGAAGCTCGCGTCGGCCAGCGGGCTCCAGTGCAGCCAGTCGGCGGCCAGCAGGCCAATGAAGAACACCAGCAGCATGCCGGCGATGGCGCCCCGCCCGGTGAGCCGCGGCCCGCGCCGGTGACCAGCGCCGCGGCCGCCAGCCCGGTTCGATGGCGCACCGCTGCCGGGCACATCGCCAGCCGCCTGATCCGGGGCTGAACCGGTCACCCCAGCCCAGTCCGGGTCACCGTCTGGCCCGGCCGGGCCGGGGGCCGGCCACGACGACCTAGCCTGGGCGGGAGCCCAGGATGCTTCGTGCCATGGCTGAGACACCCCGCTCTCCTCCCCGGTCCCCGCCGTGCCGGCGACAGCGCCCCCGCCACGCTACCTCGGCGACCCCGGCAGCCACGCTGAAGACACGCCAACCCCAGCCAACCGGGCCTCAACTGGCTTGCCGTGCACCGCGGGTCCACCGCGACAGCAGGCTGTTGGCCACCAGGATGGCCAGCCAGCAATAGGTCGCCAGGTTGGTTGAGTAAAAGGCCACCGGGATGGAGAGCAAGAACACGGCCGGGGCGATCAGCAGCCGTATCGTCACTTCCCGGCGCAGCGCTGGTGTCGCCGCGGGGGTGAGCAGATCCTTGCCGATGGCGTACCGCCAGATCGCCAGTTCGGCCAGGCCGGCCGCGGCGATACAGCCGGCGTAGAAGACGGTCGCGGGCCATGCCAGCCCCGATTTGCTCCCGCTGAGCAACCCGGTCGGGTAGGGCAGGAACGCGATGAGGCCGAGAAACAGCAGGTTGATGCCGATTAGGCCGCGATCGAACGCGGCGATGTACCGGCTCAGCGAGTGATGGCCCATCCAGAACAGCCCGATGACCACGAAACTGATCCCAAAGGCAAAAATGTGCGGCAGGGCGGCGCTGATCTCCCCGCCCGGGTTGTTGTCGTAGCCCGGTACCCGGATTTCCAGCACCAGCAACGTGATCGCGATGGCGAAGATGGCGTCGCTGAAGAACAGCACCCGGTCGTACTCCAGGTGCCCGGCCCGGGACAGCAGGCTCCACCGGGACGGCGGCGGCTCGTCGGGCGGCTCGCTGCGATCGTTCTCGGATGACACCCGGCCATTATCCGGTGGCCGCGGTCTGGTCCGGCACGGTTAGGCCGGTCGTGTTCTCGCCGCTCAGCTCCGGGGCGGACAGCGCCCGGGTGGTCGCCTCGACCAGCGCGGGCGGATCGAGGTCGGCGTCCACCACGCCGAGCTGGTTCAGCCGCCGCGCACTGACCAGCACCTTGGACTCCAGCGCACCGACCGCCTGGTTGTACGCGGTGACCGCGTTGGTCAGCGCCTTGCCCACCTTGTCCACCTGCCCGCCCAGCCGGCCGATCCGCTCGTACAGTTCGCGGCCCAGGTCGAACACGGCCCGCGCGTTCTCCGACAGGGCCTCCTGCTGCCAGGCGTACTGGGCCGTGCGCAGCAGGCTGACCAGGGTGGTTGGCGTGGCGATGTGCACCCTGCGGGACACCGCGTATTCCAGCAGGCCCGGGTCATAGTCCAGCGCCGGGGCCAGGAACGCC
The DNA here is from genome assembly GCA_036567525.1 of Streptosporangiaceae bacterium. Classification (GTDB taxonomy): domain Bacteria; phylum Actinomycetota; class Actinomycetes; order Streptosporangiales; family Streptosporangiaceae; genus RYN-230. The sequence continues at coordinate 7,510 of DATCUG010000695.1, forward strand.
TCCCCAGGGATGAACAGCACGACGAACTCCGGTGCCGGGCTGAGCACCGACCAGTACGCCTTGGCCGCCAGGCCGTCCACGTGATCGCGCAGGTGCCGGGCGTGCGCCCGCAACCGGGTGGCCCGGATATCCGGGTCCGGGGTCTCCGCGGCCTCCAGATACGCGGCCAGGGAGACTTTTGAGTCCACCACGAGGTTCTTGCCACCGGCCAGCCTGATTACCATGTCTGGCCGTTGGGCGCCATCGTCGGATGTGACGCTGACCTGTTCCTCGAAATCGCACCGTGCGCTCATCCCAGAGAGCTCGACCACCCGCCGCAGCTGCATCTCACCCCAGCGGCCACGGGCCTCGGGTCTGCGCAGCGCGGTCACCAGCGCCTGGGTCTGCGCGCGCAGTTCCTCCGAGCTGCGCCGGGCGATGGTCACCTGCTCGGCCAGCGCGGCGTGCGACCGGTGCCGGTCCGCGTCCGACTCGCGGAGCTGGGCCTCCAGCCGGTCCAGCGTCTCCCGGAGCGGGCCGACCAGGTGATCCACGGCGGCCCGCCGCGCCTCCAGCTCGCCTGCCGCGGCTATGTTGGCCGCGTTCAGCCGGCCTTCGGCCATCTCGATGAAACGCCGGGCGCTGGCGTCGAGCGCCTCCGCGGAGAGCGCCTGGAAGCGCTGGCCGAGCTGGCCGTCGGTCAGCTCGGCGCGGTCCAGCGCGGCCCGGGCCCGTTCCTCGGCCGCCCGGACCTGGCCGGTCAGTTCGGCCGTGGCCGCGGCCTGGCGGCTGCGCGCGTACAGGAAGCCAAGTGCCGCTCCGATGGCCAGGCCCAGCAAGAGCCCGGCGAGCACCGACATCGCGTCCATACCTGGCATGCTCGCAGCCGGTGCCGACAGAACCGGGCAGCCGCGCGGACGGCCTAGACTCGCGGGGTGAGTCTCTCGATTGGCATCGTCGGCCTGCCCAACGTCGGCAAGTCCACCCTGTTCAACGCGCTGACCAGGGCGAGCGCACTGGCCTCGAACTACCCGTTCGCGACCATCGATCCGAACGTCGGCGTGGTCGGCATCCCGGACCCGCGGCTCGCGGTGCTGTCCGAGATGTTCGGCTCGGCCCGGATCGTGCCCGCCACCGCCCGGTTTGTGGACATCGCCGGGCTGGTCCGCGGCGCGTCGCAGGGGCAGGGCCTGGGCAACCAGTTCCTCGCGCACATCCGCGAGACCGACGCGATCGTCCAGGTGGTCCGGGTGTTCACCGACCCGGACGTGAGCCACGTGGACGGCGACGTGTCACCCAGCCGGGACATCGACACGATCGCGACCGAACTGATCCTGGCCGACTTGCAAACGCTGGACAAGGCCGTGCCCAGGCTGGCCAAAGAAGCAAAATTCGCCAAGAATGCCGAACGCCAGCGCATGGCCGATGCCGCCGCCCGCGCGCAGCAGCTGCTGGACGGCGGGACCACGCTGTACGCCGGGGCGGCTGCCGCTGGCATCGACCCGGCTGACCTGCGGGAACTGCACCTGCTGACGGCCAAGCCGTTCGTGTATGTGTTCAACATGGATGAGGGCGAGCTGGCCGACGAGGGCCTGCAGGCCAAGCTGGCCGCGCAGGTGGCCCCGGCCGAGAGCGTCTTCCTGGACGTGAAGACCGAGGCCGAGCTGGCCGAAATCCCCGAGGACGAGGCCGCCGAGATGGCCGCCGAGCTGGGCATGGGGGAGCCCGGGCTGAACCGGCTGGCCCACGCGGGCTTCGCCGCGCTCGGCCTGCAGACGTTTCTCACCGCCGGGCCCAAGGAGACCCGGGCCTGGGAAATCCCGGTCGGCGCGACCGCGCCGGAGGCGGCCGGGGTGATCCACACCGACTTCCAGCGCGCCTTCATCAAGGCGGAGATCGTGGCCTACGACGACCTGGTCGCGGCCGGCTCGATGGCCGCCGCCCGGGCCGCAGGCAAGGTCCGGATGGAAGGCAAGGACTACGTCATGCGCGACGGTGACGTAGTGGAATTCCGGCATGGATAACCATGCTCACCGGGTCTGGCTTTGGCGATCCTGTTACCTTCGCTTTGCGTAGGACGTAGAGCCCCGCTGCGAAACAGAGGGGTCAGCCATGCGCGTTCACCCGCGGCCCAAAGATCATGACTCCGGCGGCCTGCCGGTCGCCCGGCCGGGCGAGGCGGCC
>DATCUG010000696.1:0-5485 GCA_036567525.1 Streptosporangiaceae bacterium
CCGGCTGGCGGCCAGCGTCTCGGTGGCGGCGTCGCCCGGCTGGGCACCCGGCGGCCGGGCCGCGGCATGCCGGGCGTGCTGGCCGCTATCGCCTTGCCGCTGCCGGAGCACCTCCCCCGCGGCCTTCAGCCGTTCCTGCGAACGTCGCAGGTAGTGCCGGTAGACCTCGGTCCCCGTGGTGCTGGCGATGCTGCCGACCGCGGCACCCACCAGGGTGCCCCCGACGCCCAGGTAGGACGCCAGGATCGCACCGGTCAGAGTGGCCAGCAGGCTGGCGACTATCTGGGTGGGACTGAGCTGGAGCCCGCCCGGCCGGCTCATGAACTATCCCCCTTTGTCCGATCTGGTCCTTGCCGAGCTTACGTGCGGCCCCGCAGTTACCCGGCGGCCGGCCGGCTAACCGGGATGACACCCGGGGTCAGCAGGGACTGTCCGCCAGGTTCGGGCGCTACCGTGCAGGAGTGACCGACGCCCTGGTGATCGGGGCCGGCGTGGCCGGCCTCAGCACAGCCATCTGCCTGGCCGAGGCCGGGCTGCGGGTGGTGATCCAGGCGGCCGAGCCGCCCGGGCAGACCACGTCGGCGGTGGCCGGCGCGATCTGGGGACCGCATCTGGTCGAGGACAGCGACCGGGTCACCGAGTGGTGCGCCGCCACGCTCGGCACGCTCACCGGGCTGGCCGGCCAGCCGGGGACCGGCGTCCACCTGGCCAGCGGGCTGATGGCCATCCGGTCGGCCGGCGCCGCCGCGGGCCTGCCCACCGAGCTGGCCACCCTCGGCGACGGGATCCAGCCGTGCGCCCCGGCCAGCCTGCCGGCCGGTTTCGCCGCTGGCTGGCGGTACACCGCGCCGGTTGTCTCGATGCCGGTCTACCTGGACTACCTGCTGGGCTGGTTCCGCCGGTCCGGCGGTGAGCTGCGCATCGGGCGGGTAGCCTCGCTGGCCGAAGCGGCGGCCAGCACGGCCGCCCCGGTGCTGGTGAACTGCGCCGGGGCCGCGGCGCACGACCTGGTCCCGGACCCGGCCGTCATCCCGTACCGCGGCCAGGTCGTGGTGGCCGAGAACCCGGGCCTGACCGAGTTCTTCATCGGCCAGCCGGACTGGGAACACGAGCTGGTCTACGTGTTCCCGCACGACGGCCGGGTGGTGCTCGGCGGCACCGAGGTGGCGGGCGACTGGACGGCCGAGCCCGACCCCGGTACGGCCGGCCGGATCCTGCGCGACTGCGCCGCCGTGGATCCCCGGCTGGCCACTGCGCGGATCATCGAGCACCGGGTGGGGTTCCGCCCGGCCCGGTCCCAGATCCGGCTGGAGGCGCAGGACATGGTGGCCGCCGATGGCAGCGGCCGGCGGCTGCTGGTGCACAACTACGGCCACGGCGGCGCCGGGGTGACGCTGTCCTGGGGCTGCGCCCGCGCGGCGGCCAGCCTGGTCGCCCAGCTCGGCTAGAAGCCGGGGAAGACCGCGCGCAGCCGGTCCAGATCGATCCCCTCGGCCGTATGAGCGGGGGTGTGCGCCGGGTCGAGCCGCCCGTACAGCAGCCGGAGCAGCGCCTCGGCGGGCAGGTCCAGCACACCGTCCACGACGCTGCCGTCCACCCAGGAAGACAGGCTGGCCGGCTCGCCGACATCCAGCAGGTAATCACCGTCCGGGCTGGTGGTGCGCACCCGGACCCGGAAACTGTCCCCGGCCGGCTTAGCCACAAACGACAGCAGGCCGCTGATCTGCTGCAGCGCCTCCGGCACCGCCTCGGCCAGCACAGTGGCGGCTGGGTCGACGGCCACGGCCACGTCCCAGGTGTGCACGGCGTGCTCGCTGAGCCGCATCCGGATCAGGCCGGCCGCGTCGAGCTGGCGGCCGAAGAACTCCAGCTGGATGGCCGCGAGCTGCTCGTCGGTGAGCTGCTCCAGCCGGCTGACGTGCTGCTCGTCCCAGGTCAGGCTGTCGGCCGCCTGGGCTTCTGGGGTCCGGTTGTTCCACGCCTCCCAGATGGCCGGCCAGCCGGCCTGGTCGATCTGGCCGGTGCCGCTCAGCACGGCGGACAGGCCGAGCATCGCGATCTCGGCCCCGCTGCCCAGGTGGGACAGGACCTGCGCGATGGTCCAGTCAGTGTCGTAGGACTGGGCCCGCAGCTCGTCCGGGCCGAGCGGCGCCGCGAGCGCGGCCAGCCGGTTGTGAGAGGTACGCAGAATGCCAATGAGGGCACGGGGGTCTGAGGTCACGGCTGGGGTCTCCGTTCGGGTGTGCTGTGTTTTGCCCACGACAGACCCTAGGGTGTGAGGAATGCGGATCGGATTCGGCGCCCCGGTATCGGGCATCTGGGCCACTCCGGACAACCTGGCCACGTTCGCGGCCAGCGCCGAAGCCGCCGGGTACGACTCGCTGTGGACCTTCCAGCGGCTCACCGTGCCGGAAGGCTCGGCCATGGACCCCGTGTATCACAGCGTGCTGGACCCGATGGTGGCGCTGGGCTTCCTGGCCGCGGCCACGCACCGGATCCGGCTCGGCGTGGCCGTGCTGAACATGCCCTACCTCGCGCCCAGCTACCTGGCCAAGCTGGCCACCACCGTCGACGTGCTGTCCCGCGGGCGGCTGGACCTGGGCCTGGGCATCGGCTGGCTGCCGGACGAGTTCACCGTGGCCGGCGCGACCATGGCCGACCGGGGCGCGCGGGTCGAGGAATATCTAGAGGTGTTGCGCCGGGCCTGGAGAGCGGACGGGGTGACCGAGTTCAGTGGCCGGTTCTACCAGGTGCCGCCGGGCCGGATGGCGCCCAAGCCGGTGCAGCGGCCCGGGCCGCCCATCCTGCTGGCCGGCGGGGTGCCGGCCGCGCTGCGCCGGGCCGGGCGGCTGGCCGACGGCTGGGTGACGGCCAGCCGGACCGACCTGTCCCGGATCGCCGAGGGGATCGCGCTGGTCCGCGGGGCGGCCGAGGAGGCCGGCCGGGACCCGGCCGCGATCCGGATCGTGTGCCGCGGCGTGGTCCGGGCCGGGCCACCGGTGACCGTGCCGGAAGGCGGCGGGCGGCTGCTGCTGTCCGGCAGCTACGCCGACATCCGCGCGGACACCGACTGGCTGGCCGGGCAGGGCGTCACCGAGCTGTTCTACGACCTGAACTGGGACCCGCTGATCGGCTCCCCCACCGCCGACCCGGTCGGCGCGGCCGCCCGCGCCGAGGAGATCCTGGCGGAGCTGACTCCTGGCCGCGAGTCCTAACCGCGTGGCTGAATCATTGACGCGGTCCAGACCGCGTGAATGAAGCATTCATGCGGTGCACGGTGGGGCGGCGGTGCCTGGGGCTTAGCGGCCGGCCGGACGCAGGCCGGCTTGCAGCGCGATGGCGGCCGCCTCGGTCCGGCTGGCCGCGCCCAGCTTGGCCATGATGTTGGACACGTGCACGCTGGCCGTCTTGGGCGCGATGAACAATTCCGCGGCGATCTCCCGGTTGCTCCGCCCGGCGGCCAGCACCCGGAGCACCTCCCGCTCCCGGCTGGTCAGCCCGGCCAGCACGTCCCCGCCCGCCCGGCCGGCTGGGCCGGAACCGGACCCAGAGCCGGATCCGGAACCCGGGGCCGGGCCGAGCCGGGCCCGCCGGCCCAGATCACCCAGGGCGGCCTGGAGCGGGGCCGCACCCAGCTCGGCGGCGGCCGCCGCGGCCAGCCCCCACTCCCGCTCGGCGTCGGCCCGCTGCCCGGCTTCGGCCAGCGCCTCGGCCAGCCGCCACCGGGACCGGGCCATCTCGTAGACGAAGTCCGGGCTGAACTCGTCCAGCACGGCCTGCCAGGCCTCCGGCGAGTTGTCCCCGCGGGCGCGGCCCCATTCCGCCTCGGCCCGCACCGCCCAGCCACGGCCCTCGACGCCGAGCACGAACTTGGGCCGGGCCGGGTAGGCCGCGCCCTCCCGGGCCGCGTCCACCAGCAGCTCGGCCGCGTCCACCTCGGCCTGCGCCGCCTGCTCGTCGCCGGCCGCGCGGGCCCGCCTGGCCCGGTCGGCCCGCGCGGCCAGGCCGATCGCGGCGATCCGGATGGCTGGCGGCCCGTAGCCTTTGGCCTCGCCGCCGTAGCAGGCCAGCGTGGCCGCTACCTCGGCCAGCACGGTCGGGTAGTCGCCGCGCCACAGCGCATGCTCGGCCAGCAGGCCGTGGCCGATGTAGGCGGTGAACGCGTCGGCGGGCCAGAACGGCTCCAGCCAGGCCCGGCGCTCGGCCACCGCCGGGCTGCCCCGGGCCACGCCGAGGAACAGCGCCATGGCCGACAGCCGCGCCTCGGCCACCGTGGTGACCCGCACGCCGAAGCCGTCCGCGAGTTCCTGCGCGTGATCCCAGCAGCCGTCGGCGAAATGCGCCAGGTAGTGCATGAACTGCAGGTCCAGGCCGTACGGGGCGAGCTGCAGGCCGGCGCTCGCGGCCCGGGCCACGCCGTCGTGCGCGGCCTCCGCCGCGGCCGCGATGTCCCCGCGCTCCAGCCGGGCCCGGGTCAGCTGGAACGCGGCGCGCAGTTCCACGCCCAGCATGGCGTGCGCTTTGGCCTGGCCGAACGCCGCGGTGAACAGCTCGACCGCCCGTTCCGGCGAACCGTCCCGCTCGGCTAGCAAGCCCATCGTGACCCGGGCGTCGGCTTCCACCCAGGCTTGCCCCGCGGCCCGGGCCGCGGCGGCGGCCTCCTCGGCGCGGCGGCCCGCCGCGATGTCGTCGCCGGTGTACATCAGGGTCTGCGCGTGGGTGGACAGGGCCCGGGCCAGCTCCCGGCTGGGCGGGTCGCCGGGCAGCACGCTGACCGCGGTGGCGGCCGCCGCCTCCGCCTCGGCCGGTTCCTCCATCTCCAGCAGGTAGTAAGCCAGCCGCTCCTGCACCCGGGAGTCGAGCACCGGGTCGGACCACTCGCCCAGGAAGCCGCGGGTCCGCTTGAGCTGCTGCACGGCCCGGGGCACGTCCCCGCTGGACGCGGCGCAGTTGGCCGAGCGCAGTGACAGCTGGCCGCGGCCCTCCCCGGCCAGCGCGTCCGGGTCGCTGACCCGCTCCCACAGCGCCAGCGCGGCGTCGTAGTGCTGGTGCGCCTCGGCCGGTGCGGCCAGCCGTTCCGCTTCCTGGCCGGCCCGGATCGAGGCGGCGAACGCGCCGGTCACGTCGTGGCAGGCCAGGCAGTGGTAGGCCAGCTCGGCGGCCGAGCCGGGCATGGCCAGCCGGGCCGGGTCGGCCAGCAGCTCGGCGATCCGGGCATGCAGCCGGGTCCGCTCGCCGGGCAGCAGGTCGGCGTACAGCGCCTCACGGATCAGCGCGTGCCGGAACGTGTACCCGTCCGGGCCGGCCAGCAGCAGCTGATCCGCCACCGCCTCGCGGACCGCGGCCTCATAGCTGGCCTCGTCCAGGCGGGACGCCTCGCGCACCATGTCGTCGTCGATGTGCCGGCCGGCCACCGCGGCGGCCCGCAGCACCTGCTGCGCGGCGGCGGACAGCCGTTCCACCCGGGCCAGCAGCAGCCCGGCCA
>DATCUG010000697.1:0-2986 GCA_036567525.1 Streptosporangiaceae bacterium
AGCCAGGCCCAGCCGAAGTCCGGGTGCTGACGTGGGCTGACCCAGAACGACCGGGCGAACGCGCGCCAGGCGAACGGCGGCCGGCCGGCCCGGGCTAGCGGCGGATCCGGGGTGGCCAGCGCGAACGGCAGCGCGCAGAGCACCACGAGCCCGCCGATCAGCAGGTAACCGGCGTTGCCGGTAACGGCCACCGTGACCAGCGCGACCGCCAGCACCACGCCGAGCGTCTGCGGCATGCCGATCCAGCCGGACACCGCGCCACGCTGCTCGACCGGGACATGATCCGGCACCCCGGCCGTCACACTGGCCTGCATCGCGTTGAGGCAGGCCTGGGCCAGGCACCAGCCGATGATCAGGCCGGCCACGGTGTGCTGGCCGGCCAGCAGGGCCAGCGCGGCCGCCCCGGCCAGCGCGCCACCCACCGTCCACGGGTGCCGCCGCCCGAACCGCCCGGTGGTCCGGTCGGACAGCGCCCCAGCCACCGGGTTGGCCAGCATGGCCACGGCCGCGCCGATGCCGGTGACCCAGCCGAGCACGACCACCTTGTGCGCGGCTCCGGCCACCGCCTGGACCTGGTTGGGCAGCAGCACTTCGAGTGGCCCGAAATAGCCGAGGTACAGGCCGAGATTGGCCAGCGCGATCAGCGCTATCCAGCGCTTCCCGACCCGCTGGGTCGGTTCGGCGGCTGGGCTGAGCACCCGGCCGGCGGCCGGGATCCCGGTCACGGCGGGCGCCGTCAGTCCCGGCCGCGAATGGCGGCGGCGAATGGCATGGTGGCACCGTAAACCCGCTAGCCAGGCGGGGGAAATGGACGGGCGGGAACATCGCGGGCAGCACCGCGCGCCCGGGTGGGTCACGAGGCAGGTGCGGGCGTTATGTAGAGATATCGGGAGGGGTAGCGGAGCAATCCCTGTGATCTCACCGTAACCTGGGGCGATGGGCATGATGATGGCCGTCAGCTTCGAGCGGTACGGGCGGCTCTACTACCTGGACCCCGGCCCGTACACGCCCGCGGTGGGTGACAAGGTGCTCGTGCCCACGGACTCCGGTCCCGAGGTGGCCGAGTGCATCTGGGCCCCGCAGTGGGTGGATGACGAGGTCAGCGGGCTGCCGGTGTGCGCCGGGCTGGCCACCGGGGAGCAGCTCAGCCGGGACGAGGTGAACCGGTCCCGGCGGGCCGAGGCCCGGGTGGCGGCGCGGCGGCTGGTCCGCGAGCACGGCCTGCCGATGAAGGTGATCGGCGTGGACTACGTGGATTCGCCCAGCGTGTTCACGGTGTATTTCAGCGCGCCGGGCCGGGTGGACTTCCGCGCGCTGGTCCGTGACCTGGCCGGCCGGCTGCGCGGCCGGGTCGAACTGCGGCAGATCGGCCCGCGCGACGAGGCCCGGCTGCAGGGCGGCATCGGGCCGTGCGGGCGTGACCTGTGCTGCGCCACGTTCCTCAAGGACTTCGAGCCGGTGTCGGTGCGGATGGCCAAGGACCAGGACCTGCCGGTCAACCCGCTGCGCATCGCCGGCGCTTGCGGCCGGCTGATGTGCTGCCTGAAGTACGAACACCCGCTCTACCAGGAGTTCCGCAAGGACGCCCCGGCCATCGGCGAAACGGTGGATACCCCGGATGGGCCCGGCGTGGTGACCGGGCATAGCGTTCCGGGGGACAAAGTCGTGGTGAAACTGACCAGGGATGGCCGGAAGTGCGCCTGCCCCAAAGCGAGCGTCTGCGGATCGCGGCAGGCTTACGAGGCGAAGTACGGGGAGCAGGCCGGCGGGTGAAGCTGGGCCGGGCGCTGCCCGCCGTGCTGTGCGCGGTCCTCGCGGCCGGGTGCAGCACCAGCGTCGCCGCACGCCCAGGCGGCCGCGCCACTCCTGTCCCGCGACCGGCCGGGCCCGCGCCGGCCACGCTGGCCGGCTACTACCGGCAGCAGCTCCGGTGGGTGCGCTGCGACAAGGTGTTCCGCTGCGCGCGGCTGCTGGTCCCGTTCGACTACTCGCGGCCGGCTTGGCGCCGTTTCTCGCTGCCGGTCATCGAGCTGCCCGCCGCCCATCCAGCCGAACGAATAGGTGCGCTGCTGGTCAACCCGGGCGGCCCCGGGGGATCCGGGGTGGCCTACGCCCGGCAGGCAGGTGCGGAGATCGCGGCGCCCGTGCGGGCCCGCTTCGACGTGGTGGGGTTCGACCCGCGCGGTGTCGGTGGCAGCGAGCCGGCCGTGCACTGCCTGACCGGCCCGCAGCTGGACAAGTACTTCGCCACCGATGACATGCCCACGTCAGCCGCGCAGGACGGCCCGATCGTGGCGGAATCCAAGCTGTTCGCGCGGGGTTGCGAACGGAACTCGGGTGCGCTGCTGCGCTACGTCGGGACCCGCAACGCGGCCCGGGACATGGACGTGCTGCGGGCCGCCCTCGGCCAGGCCAAGCTGACCTATCTGGGCAAGTCCTATGGCACTTACCTGGGCACCTGGTACGCGCGGCTGTTCCCCCGCCACGTCCGCGCGCTGGTGCTGGACGGCGCAGTCGACCCGGCCAGTAGCGGGCTGACCATGAACGCGGTGCAGGCCCAGGGGTTCGAAGTGGCGCTGCGCGCGTTCGTCACCAACTGCCAGACGCTGGCGGACTGCCCGCTGGGCCATGGTGGCGTGGCGGCCGGGCTGGCCCGGATCCAGGCGCTGCTGGCCCGGGCCACGGCGCATCCGCTGGCCAACCAGCTCGACGCCCAGCCGGCCAACGGGGCCATGCTGCTCAACGGGGTCGCTACCGCGCTGTACAACCAGGCGTACTGGGTGACGCTGCGATCGGCGCTGGCGGCTGCGTTCGGCGGTAACGGGACCGTGCTGGTGGAGCTGGCCAACGCGCTGTTCGAGCGGTCTTCGTCCGGTCAGTACAGCAACCTGGCCGACGCGGAGACCGCGGTGGACTGCCTGGACCGGCCCTGGCCCCGGTCGCTGGCTAGCTGGCGCGCGGCCGCCGCGGCGGCCGGGCGGGCCGC
>DATCUG010000698.1:0-3634 GCA_036567525.1 Streptosporangiaceae bacterium
GGCCGGCCCGGACCTGGCCGCCGCGCTGGCCGCGGTGACCGCCGACCTGGCCGACTCGGAGATCGCGGTGACCCCGCTCGGCGATGACATCGGGCCGCGGCTGGCCGGGCATTCGGTGGCGCTGCTCAACCGGGGCACGCCGAGCAGCCTGATCACCCCGGACGGGACGCTGCACATCGCGCTGATGCGGTCGTGCAGCGCGTGGCCGTCCGGGGTGTGGATCGACGGCGCCCAGCGGACCGCGCCGGACGGCAGCAGCTTCGCCTGGCAGCATTGGAGCCACACGTTCGAGTACGCGCTGGCTGCCGGGCCCGGGGACTGGCGGTCGGCCGGCTTCGCCCCGGCCGGCCAGGAGTACAACCACCCGCTGCTGGTCACCGAGACGCCGGTGCGGGCCGGGCCGCTGCCCGGCACGGCCAGCCTGTGCCGGGTCGATGGGCCGGCCATGCTGGCCGCGCTGAAGCCGCGCGGCAACCCGCTGGCGGCCGGCCGGGATGGCACGCCGGGCCGGGCAGGCGGGGTGACCGCGCGGCTGCGCGACCTGGACGGCCGGGGTGCGGGCCGGGCCCGGGTGAGCCTGTTCACCGGGATCACCGGCGCCGAGGAGACGGGGCTGACCGAGGACGGCGCCGGTGGGTCCGCACGGCCGGTCGAGGACGGCGCGGCGGTGACCGGGATCGGCCCGGCCGGCACGGTGACGCTGGCGCTGTCCGTGCCGCCGGCGCCGGTTCCGCCGGCATCACAGGCCACAAACGACCCAGTAATCTCTGAGGTCACAGCACCCGAGCCGGCCCAGCCGGTGTTCGCCCGGTACTGGCTGCACGGCAAGGGCCCGGCCCCGGCCGGCAACCTCCCGGTCGCCGTGCACCTCTCCCCCACCCGCCTGGCCGTCCCAGCCTCAGGGTCCGAAAGCCGGCTCCGGCTCACCGTGGCCGGCGGGCCAGACGGGGCCACTGGGATTGTTGAGCTGGATGTGCCGGCGGGGTTGCTGGTTGAGCCGGCTGGGCCGCTGCGTTACGACCTGCCGCCGCTCGGGTTCGCCGAGTGGGAGCTGGCCGTGCGCGGGGCGCCGGGCGCGGCACCCGGGCACTATTTTCTGGCCGCGCGGATACATGACCAGCTGGGCCAGGTCATCGAGGACGCGGCGGCGGTCTATCTCGGGCTGCCCCCGGCGCCGGACCGCACGCTGCCGCTGGATGAGCTGGTGCCCGCGATCCAGGCCGACCAGCAGGCCATCGCGGCCGAACTCGACGTGACCGTGCTGACCCCGGCGCTGCGGATCGCCGCCGGCCAGTCCGGTGAACTGGCCGTCCGGCTGGCCAGCCGGGCGGCCAGCCCGATCCGCGGTGAGGCCCAGCTGATCTCCCCGTTCGGCAGCTGGCCGGCCGTGCAGCCGTGGACGCGTGGTTTCGCCGTCTCCCCCGGCAAAGAGGTCACTCTCCGTTATCATGTGCGAGTACCGGTTACTACCCGGCGCGGCACACAGTGGTGGACAATGGTCAAACTGATGTATTTCGGTCGCCTGCACTACACCAGCGCTGTTCCCGTCGACGTCCGGGAGTGACCCCAGCCCGGTAACCTGCCACCAACCAGACGGTCCGCATGCCATGACTTCCGCAGCTCCGCCGACTTCGGGCAACCTCCCTGCGGAGCCGAACAGCTTCATCGGCCGGGAGCGCGATCTTGCTGAGCTCGCGTTGCTGCTCAGCGATGTCCGGGCGCTGACCCTGTGCGGCCCTGGCGGCATCGGCAAGACCCGGCTGGCCGTCCGGCTGGCCTGCGAGGTGGTGCCGGATTTCCCAGCTGGGGCGTGGCTGGTCGAGCTGGCCGACACGGCCGACGCCGAGCTGATCCCGCGCCAGGTGGCGGCGACGTTCGGGGTGCGTGAGGAGCCGGACCGGCCACTGCTGGCCACGCTGACCGAGGCGCTGCGCGGCCGCCGCCTGCTGCTCATCCTGGACACCTGTGAGCACCTGGTGGACGGGTGCGCCGCCCTGGTGCACCAGCTGCTGGCCGGCTGCCCGCAGCTGCGCGTGCTGGCCACCAGCCGGGAGCCGCTGCGGGTGCGCGGCGAGACAGTGTGGCGGGTGCCGCCGCTGTCGCTGCCCGGCGCGATCCTGGATTCGCTGGCCGACCTGGACCGGCACGAGGCGATGCGGCTGTTCGCCGACCGCGCGTCGGCCGCCCGGGCCGGGTTCGAGCTGGGCCGCGGCAACGCGGCGGCGGTGGCCCGGCTGTGCCGCCTGCTGGACGGCATGCCGCTGGCCATCGAGCTGGCCGCCGCGCGGGTGCGGGTGCTGTCGGTGGAGCAGATCGCCAGCCGGCTGGATGACCGGTTCCGGCTGCTGGCCTCCGGGGACCGGACCGCGCCGCCGCGGCAGCAGACGCTGCGGGCCGCGGTGGACTGGAGTTATGAGCTGCTGTCGGAGGAGGAGCAGATCCTGCTCCGGCGGCTGTCGGTGTTCGCGGGCTGGAACCTGGAGATGGCCGAGCAGGTCTGCGCGGACGAGCAGATCCCGGCCACCGCGGTGCTCGACCTGATGGCCGCGCTGATCGACAAGTCGCTGGTCACGTTCGACCACGAGCTGCGCGGCGAGTCCCGGTACCGGCTGCTGGACACGATCAAGGAGTACGCGGTCAGCCGGCTGGCCGCCTCCGGCGAGCAGGACGCGGTCCGGCTGCGGCACCGCGACTACCTGCTCCGGTACGCGGAATGGGTGGTGTCCCAGGCGTTCGTCCGGGGCGCGCCGTCCTGGCCGCGGCGGGTGGCGCTGTACCGGCAGATCGCCGGCGACCTGGACAACTACCGGCTGGCCCTGGTCACCTCGCTGCACCGCGGCGACGTCGCCGAGGGGCTGCGGATGTGCGGGGCGATGCGCAACCCGTGGCTGACGCACGGCGACACGGCCGAGGGCGTGGCCTGGTTCGACCGGTTCCTGAGCCAGGCGGCCGGGCTGCCGCCGGAGATCCGCGGCCCGGCCCTGGTGTTCCGCGGCGACCTGGCCTTCGAGCAGCAGGACTACGGCACGGTGGCGCGCTGTGCCGGCGAGGGCCTGGAGCTGTGCCGGCAGGCGGGTGACCCGCACCAGGCGGGCGCGCTGCGGCTGCTCGCCGTCTCCGCGCTGCGGGCCGGCCGGGTGGATGAGGCGGTCACCCGGATCGACGAGGCGGCGGCCACCGCGCACAAGCTGGGCAACGACTGGGAGGAAGGGCTGGCGCTGAGCATCAAGGCGGCCGGCCTGGCCCGGCTGGGCAGCCTGCGCGAGGCGCAGGCTACGTACGAGGCCGCGCTCGAGGTGCTGCGGGACAACAACGGCTGGGGGGTGGCCCAGGTCCGCTACGGCCTGGGCGCGGTGGCCCGGGCCCGCGGCGACTACCTGGCCGCGATCAGCCACTACCAGGCCGCGCTCAGCCTGTACCAGGAGATCGACGCCCGGCCGGAGATCGCCCGCTGCCTGGCCGGCATCGCCGCGGTGGCGCTTACTCAGGGTGACCTCGGGCTGGCCCGGGCCAGCCTGACCGAGAGCCTGCAGCTCAGCCTGGCCACCGGGCAGCGGCTGCCGGTCGCCCGCGGCCTGGAGGCGGTGGCCGCGCTGGAGGCCCGGACGGGCGACCCGGCGCGGGCGGCCCGGCT
>DATCUG010000699.1:0-3490 GCA_036567525.1 Streptosporangiaceae bacterium
GACGTGGTCATCGCGCTCGGCGCGGCCGGGGTGATCAACCTGGCCATGCTGGTGGTGGCGGCCGCGATGGCCAGCCAGGCCGGCGGCCTGCGGCTGGACTCGCTGGCCGCGGCGCACGCCGGGCTGGGCCGGCTGGTCGGCGGCGGGGCGGCGCTCGCGTTCGCGGCCGCGCTGCTCGCGTCCGGGCTGTCCTCGTCCAGCGTGGGCACCTACGCTGGCCAGGTGGTCATGCAGGGCTTCATCAACCGGCGCATCCCGGTGTTCCTGCGCCGCGCGCTGACCATGCTGCCCGCGCTGCTGGTGCTGGAGCTGGGCCTGCCCACCACCGGCAGCCTGGTCATTTCGCAGGTCGTGCTGGCCTTCGGCATCCCGTTCGCGCTGATCCCGCTGGTCCTGCTCACCCGCCGGCCGGACGTGATGGGCGCGCTGGTCAACCGGCGGCTGACCACCGCGGCGGCCAGCCTGGTCACGGTGGGTATCGTCGCGCTGAACGGGTTCCTGCTTTACGCCCTGTTGTTCTGAGCTAGCACTGCCCGCTGAACCCGGTACGCTCACCGCATGGTGACCGAGGCGCAGCCGGAGCAGGACTGGGCGATGATGACGGCCGCGCTGGAACAGGCGCGGGCCAGCCTGGCCGCGGGCGGGGTGCCGGTCGGCGCGGTGCTGGTGGCCGGCCAGGAGATCGTCGCGGCCGGGCACAACGAGCGGGTGCAGCGCGGCGACCCGGTCGCGCACGGCGAGATCGCCTGCCTGCGCAACGCCGGGCGGCAGCGCTCCTACCAGGGCATGACGATCTACACCACGCTGTCCCCGTGCCCGATGTGCACCGGGGCCATCCTGCTGTTCCAGATTCCCCGGGTGGTCGTGGGGGAGGCCGAGACGTTCGGCGGTGATCTGGACTTCCTGGCCAGCCACGGGGTGTCGGTGACGCTGCTGGACGACGAGCGCTGCATGGCCGTGATGCGGGAGTTCCAGCAGCGCTACCCGGCCGTGTGGAGCGAGGACATCGGCGGCCGGTAGGACTGCCTTTACTGGGATATTTCCGGCACACATCCGTGATCCGCTGCGCGCCGCCGCGCTGGTGCGGATACTCGGCTTCGTGATCGGCGAGACGTTCCAGGCGGTTCTCGCTGCCGCGCAGGGTGGAGACGAAGGCGCCTTCTCGGCGCTGTGGCGGGACGCCAACCCGGCGCTGCTGCGCTACCTGCGGGTGATCGCGCCCGAGGTGGCCGAGGATGTCGCGGCCGACAGCTGGGTCCACGTGGTGCGTGGCCTGGCCGGGTTCCGCGGCGACGAGACGGCGTGGCGGGCCTGGCTGTTCACCACCGCCCGCCGCCGGGTGATCGACGACGC
This sequence comes from Streptosporangiaceae bacterium, assembly GCA_036567525.1. Lineage (GTDB taxonomy): Bacteria > Actinomycetota > Actinomycetes > Streptosporangiales > Streptosporangiaceae > RYN-230. The sequence goes on from DATCUG010000699.1 coordinate 1,354, forward strand.
GCGGTACCGGGCCCGGCGGCCGGCCAGCCCGGTGGCCGAGGTACCCATGGCGGTCACCCCGCTCGCCCCGGACACCGCCGACCTGGTGCTGGAACGGCTCAGCACATCCGCCGCGCTCGCGCTGATCGCCGAGCTGCCCCGGCTGCAGGCCGAGGTGATCCTGCTCCGGGTGCTGGCCGGGCTGGATAACGAGGCCACCGCGCGGCTGCTCGGCCGCAGCTCCGGTGCGGTCCGGGTGGCCGTGCACCGGGGTTTAAGGCGGCTGGCCGAGCTGCTGGCCGGCACGGGTGTAACGCATTGAAGTGGCTGGGCGTTTCGGGTGGTGGCATGCGAGATCGTGAGCGGGGCAACCGTCCCAGACCACCAGGCCAGGACCAGTCCGGACCGGACCAGGTCCTGGAGGCGCTGCTGGCTGACCGCCCGCTGCCCGGGCAGGACCAGGCCGGGCTGCAGCCGGTCGCCGACGTGCTGGCCGCGCTGCGCGCCCCGGCCGGGCCGGCCGAGCTGACCGGGCAGGCCAGCGCGCTGGCCGAGTTCCGCGCTCAGCCACACCGCCCCGGTTCGCAGCGGTCCCGTTCGCGCCGCGCCCGGCGGACGTTCCGGCCCAGGCCGGTGCTGGCGCTGGCGGCCGCGGTCGTGGTGGCCGGGCTGACGGCCGGCGGCTACGAAGGTGACCTGCCCGCCCCGGTGCAGCAGTGGGCGCACCACACGTTCGGGCTGACCGCCGCCCGGACCAAGACGCCGCATTCGCCGCGCCACCCCCACCCGGCGGCAACCCCCGACCCGGCGCCTGACCGGTCGCACCACCCACGCCGGAACCGGCCAGCTCAGCTCAGCCCTACGCCGGGCGGATCGCGGCTCAGCCAGCACGAGGCCGGGCACCGGTCCGGCGACCGGGACGGGCACCAGCACGATGGCTGGCCGGGCGGCCCGGGCCCGTCATCGGGCGGCCCGAGCAGCTCGCCCAGCCCCACCGACCCGCGCACGCCGCAGCCGAGCACCTCCCCGTTCGCCCAGCCCAGCCCGCAGCCGAGCAGCTCGCCCAGCTCACCGGACCCAAACCGCTCGACGAGCCCGCCTCCCTGACCCACCCGTCGTTCCTGTCGCCGCGGCGGGTGCTGCGCGGCGGGCCGGGTTCCAACCCCCCCGGGGACCCGGCCCGCCGCGGTCACGCTCAGCGGCTGAAGTCGACGGCGGTGGTGTTGGCGCCGCTCAGCACGACCGTGACCAGCTCATCCGGGCCGGGCAGGTACCGGCCAGCCAGCACGGCGGCCAGCGCCGCGCAGCCACCCGGTTCGGCGACCAGGCGGAGCCGGTCCCAGAGCAGTTCCTGCGCGCTGCCGATCTCCGCGTCGCTGACCAGCAGCACCTGGCGGACCACGGCCCGGAGCACGGCGAAGTTCCGCTCGCCGACCCGGCGCGGGGCCAGCGAGTCCACGGCCACGCTGCCCACCTCGGCGTCGGCCGGCTCTCCGGCCGCCAGCGCCCGGGTCAGCGTCGGCGCCCCGGCCGGCTCCACCCCGATGATGGCGGCCTGGCCTGCGTAGCCCACGCAGATCCCGGCCAGCAGCCCGCCGCCGCCCACGCTGGCCAGCACGGCCGCGGCGCCCGGCAGCTGCTGGCTGAGCTCGAGGCCGAGCGAGCCGGCCCCAAGGATGGTCTCTTCCTGATCGAACGCCGGCACCTGGAGCGCGCCGGACGTGGCCGCCCAGTCCTCGCTGGCCGACCGGGCCTCGTGGTAGCTGGCGCCGCCGACCACCAGGTCAGCGCCGTAGCCGCGGATCCGGGCCACCTTGGCCGGTGAGGACACCTCGGGGACGAAGATCTTGGCGGGCACCCCGACGGCCCGGGCCGCGAACGCCACCGCCGCGCCGTGGTTGCCGCCGGACGCCGCCACCACGCCAGCCGGCGGGATCGTGCGCAGCAGCAGGTTGGCAAATGCCCCGCGGACCTTGAACGATCCCGAATGCTGCAGCTGCTCCAGCTTCAGGGCCAGCGGCCCGGGAGGCAGCCCGAGTTCGGCCCGGTCGATGGTGATCACCGGGGTGCGCCGGATGTACGGGCCAATCCGCCCGGCCACCGAGGCGACCGCGGCGGACGTGATGTCGACGGTCATCGCGCCATCATCGTATCTACC
>DATCUG010000700.1:0-2770 GCA_036567525.1 Streptosporangiaceae bacterium
CAGCCAGCCCGGTACCAGCCGGCCCGGTACCAGCCGGCCCGGTACCAGCCGGCCCGGCACCAGCCGGCCCGGTACCAGCCGGCCCGGTACCAGCCGGCCCCGGCTTGGCTGCTGAGTCAGGCTTGGCCGCTGACCCGGGCGGCGGGACCGGCATCAGGTACAGCCGCTGGTCCGCGTAGTTGGCGAACACGACAGCCTGGCCGTCCCCGTCCCCATCATCCCCGCCGGGCAGCGGAACGGGCAGGTACGACCGGCCGCCATACTCATGCACCCGGGTCCGCGCGTTCCACGGCGAGGGCAGCAGCGCGCGCTGGTTCCCGGTCGCGTCGCAGTGCACCACGGTCACCCGGCCGCCCTCCTCGGGACGGCCCTCCTGCCACCACACATCGGTCCCACGGACCAGCGGGAAGGAAACGGTCACCTGGCCCTTGGCCACGTCAGCCGCGGAGATCGGGGAAGGCCAGGCGCCGTAGGGGATTCGCGGAGCTGCCACGCTGTCTGTCATAGGGGATATCGTCTACCATCCGCGGGTCTGGCCACGGGAGATTCCGGACATGGCCCGGACCTGCGAGGAGACATTCTGGACATGCCACGGATCTGCGGAGGGAGATTCCGGACATGCCGCGCACTGCGCGTACCCTCGGAGGCGACATGAGCGCCTTCCGCACCTACCAGATCCGCACCTACGGGTGCCAGATGAACATGCACGACTCGGAGCGGCTGGCCGGCCTGCTGGAGGACGCGGGCTATCAGCGCGCACCCGACGGGCAGGACCCGGACGTCGTGGTGTTCAACACGTGTGCGGTCCGGGAGAACGCGGACAACCGGCTGTACGGGAACCTGGGCCATCTGCTGCCGGTCAAGCAGGCCCGGCCGGGCATGCAGATCGCGGTGGGCGGCTGCCTGGCCCAGAAGGACCGGGCCGGCATCGCGCAGCGCGCCCCCTGGGTGGACGTGGTGTTCGGCACGCACAACATCGGCTCGCTGCCGGTGCTGCTGGAGCGGGCCCGCGTCGAGCAGGCCGCCCAGGTGGAGATCGTCGAGTCGCTGGAGCGCTTCCCGTCCGTGCTGCCCGCCCGCCGGGAGTCGAGCTACTCGGCCTGGGTAGCCATCTCGGTCGGCTGCAACAACACGTGCACGTTCTGCATCGTGCCCAGCCTGCGCGGCCGCGAGGAGGACCGGCGCCCGGGGGACGTGCTGGCCGAGATCCGCGCGCTGGTCGCCGACGGCGTGGTGGAGATCACCCTGCTCGGCCAGAACGTGAACTCCTACGGGGTCGGCTTCGGCGACCGGCAGGCGTTCGGCAAGCTGCTCCGCGCCTGCGGTGGGATCGACGGGCTGGACCGGGTGCGCTTCACCTCGCCGCACCCGCGCGACTTCACCGACGACGTGATCGCGGCCATGGCCGAGACGGCCAACGTCATGCCGCAACTGCACATGCCGCTGCAGTCCGGCTCGGACGCGATGCTGCGGGCTATGCGCCGCGCCTACCGCCGGGACAAGTACCTGGGCATCCTGGACCGGGTCCGGGCCGCCATCCCGGGCGCCGCCATCACCACCGACATCATCGTCGGCTTCCCGGGGGAGACCGAGCAGGACTTCGAGGACACCCTGGACCTGGTCCGGCGGGCCCGGTTCGCCGGCGCGTTCACGTTCCAGTACTCGCCCCGGCCCGGCACCCCGGCCGCGGTGATGGACGATCAGGTCCCGCCCGGGGTCGTGGCCGAGCGCTACCAGCGGCTGACCGCCCTGGTCGAGCAGATCACGCTGGCCGAGAACGAGGCCTTCACCGGCCGCCAGGTCGAGGTGCTGGTGGCCGAGGGGGAGGGCCGGAAGGACGGGGCCACGCACCGGCTGTCCGGCCGGGCCCGGGACAACCGGCTGGTGCACTTCGCGCCCGGGGATACCGGGCCGCGCCCGGGTGACCTGGTGACCACGGTGGTGACCCGGGCCGCGCCGCACTACCTGGTGGCCGACGGCGCGCCGCTGGCCGTGCGCCGCACCCGCGGCGGTGACGCCTGGCAGGCCCGCCAGGAGCAGCCCATCACCTCAGCCGCCGCCGCAGCCGCCGCACCGATGGCCGTGCCGCTCGGCATGCCCACCCTCGGCCGCCCCACCTAGCCGCCGGGCAACCGCACCAAGCTTTCACCCGCGCCGTGGGCTCGCATGTCCGCACCACATGAATGCTTCATTCATGCGCACCGGACAACATGAATGCATCATTCACGCGGTTGAGCCGGGCCATCACGCACTGCCGCGGGCGGGCCGCCGGCTGCCGTGTGGCGCGGGCCGCGCACCACGCCGGCCACCGCCGGCCCGGGCCAGTTCCTGTCGGCCCGTCTCGATGCCCTCATCGGTCAGCCGGTAGTACCGCCGGGGCGGGCGCCCGCCAGCCTCGGCCGCCTCCCAGGCCGAGCTGACCAGCCCCTGCTCCTGCAGCCGGGACAGCATCGGGTACAGCGTGCCGCTGGGCAGCCCGGACGCCTTCATCAGGTCATAGCCATAACGCGGCGCGGCGGGGTCGGCCAGGAACGCCCGCAGCACCCGCTCCAACGGCCCGGTGAGCTTCATGCGGCTAATTCTACATATGTCGAGCTGGCCGTCCCAGGCGGCCAACCTCCTCCGCAAAAGCTGCGTCCTAGCAGGTGAACGGCCTGCAGGCCGCACCAGCCAAGGGGGGATTCATGCCGCTGTCACTGCGCGCCGCCCAGCGCGCCGCCGTCGCGCTCGGGCTCAGCGTCGCGACCATGCTGAGCGCCACCACCGCCGC
>DATCUG010000701.1:0-18870 GCA_036567525.1 Streptosporangiaceae bacterium
GGCGGCGCCGCCAGCGCGGCGGCAGCGGCCCCGGCGGCCGCCGCCGCGGTCCCCGCCCCGCCGCCCGGGTTCAGCCTGACCTGGAGCGACGACTTCACCGGCGCGGCCGGCAGCGGGATCGACTCGAACTGGAAGTACGACACCGGCCCGGGCAGCAGTTTCGGCACCGGCGAGATCGAGACGATGACGAACTCGACGTCCAACGTGTACCAGGACGGCAGTGGCAACCTCGTGCTGCAGGCGCTGCACTCCGGCACCAACCCGTCCACCGGCTGGACATCCGGCCGGGTGGAGACCAACGCGGCCACGTTCGGCGCGCCGGCCGGCGGCGTCGTGGAGATGCAGGCTTCGATCCAGCAGCCGGACCTGACCACGGCCAACGGCGCCGGATACTGGCCGGCGTTCTGGATGCTGGGTTCCACGCTGCGCACCGGCACGCCGTGGCCCACCTCGGGCGAGGTGGACATCCTGGAGGACGTCAACAGCCGCAGCACGGTGTTCGGCACGCTGCACTGCGGCACCAACCCAGGCGGGCCGTGCAACGAGTCCACCGGCATCGGCAGCGGCGAGCGGCCCTGCTCCGGCTGCAACACGGCCTTCCACACCTACGCCGTGCAGATCGACCGATCGGTGTCCCCGGAGCAGATCCGCTGGTACCTCGACGGGACCAACTACTTCACCGTCAACGCCAACCAGGTGGACGCCACCACCTGGGCCAACGCGGTGGATCACCCGTTCTTCATCATCCTCGACCTGGCCATGGGCGGTGGTTTCCCGGCCGCCTTCGGCGGCGGCCCGAACAGTGCCACCGCGTCCGGCGGCCAGATGAAGATCGACTACGTGGCGGTCTACAACAAGCCCCCGGCCGGTGGTGGCGGTGGCGGCACCGACATCGCGCAGGGCAAGCCGACCACGGCCTCATCCACGGAGAGCGCGGCCTACCCAGCCGCGAACGCGACCGACGGGAACACCACGACCCGGTGGTCCAGCGCGTTCAGCGACCCGCAGTGGCTCCAGGTCGACCTCGGCCAGTCCTACCAGATCAGCGGCGTGACACTGACCTGGGAGGCCGCCTACGGGAAGGCGTTCCAGATCCAGACGTCTCCCGATGGGACGAACTGGACCACGATCTACTCGACCACGACCGGCACCGGCGGGGTGCAGAATCTGGCGGTGACCGGCACTGGCCGGTACATCAGGATGTACGGCACCCAGCGCGGCACCCAGTACGGGTACTCATTATGGGAGTTCTCGGTCAGCGGCACCGCGGCCAGCGGGTCGGCCACCCTGCTGTCCCAGGGGCGGCCAACCACCGCGTCCTCGACTGAGAACGCCTCGTTCCCGGCCGCGAACGCCACCGACGGGAACAGCGGGACCCGCTGGTCCAGCGCGTTCAGCGATCCACAATGGCTGGAAGTCGATCTCGGCAGTACGCACACCATCAGCCAGGTGGTGCTGAACTGGGAGACCGCCTACGCGACGGCGTTCCAGATCCAGACCTCGGCCGACGGCACCAACTGGACGACCATCTACTCCACCAGCTCAGGCACCGGGGGAGTACAGACCATCCCGGTCAGCGGCTCCGGCCGGTACGTCCGGATGTACGGCACCCAGCGGGCCACCCAGTATGGGTACTCGCTGTGGGAATTCCAGGTTCTGGGCAGCTGACCAGCGGTCCACTGGTGCGGCCCGGCCGGTGTGCCGCGCTACCCGCGCGGTAGCCGGCCGGGCAGCAGCACGCTGAGGCAGGTGACGCAGCCTTCGAGCTTCTCGAACTCGCTGATGTCCACCACGACTGGGGTGAAGCCCAGGTCGTCCAGCAGGTCCGCGGTGCGGGGAGCGGACGCGGCGATCAGCACCCGGTCCCCGCCCAGCGGGACGACATGGCAGCCGCTTTCTTCCCGCACCGGGCGGACGGCTGGGAACAGCCCGGCCGGTACCAGGTCCGGCAGCAGCAGGAACGTGCCGTCGGGCAGCGCGGTCACCGCCGACTTGAGGTGCAGCACGCCCCGCAGCGGCACGGCGATCACGGTGCGGCCCAGCGGCGCCAGCAGCGCACGCAACTGGCGGATGCCCGCGCCGTTGGTCCGCCCGCCGCGCCCCACGTACACGGTGCGGCCGGCCTGCAGCACATCGCCGCCGTCCAGCGTGCCTGGTTCCTGGATCGCGGCGGTGCGCAGGCCCAGCGGCCGGACGACCTCGGCGGCGCCGGCCACCTCGGCCCGGCGGGCCGGCGCGCCCGGGCGGGTCAGCACGGCCAGGTCCTCGCAGACCACCACCGCATCTTCGATGAACACCGAGTCCGGGCAGTCCTCGGCCACCGGCGCCGGCTGGATCCGCCAGCCGCAGCCGGCCAGCGCATCGGCGTACGCGCCGTGCTGGGCCCGGGCCAGGGCCACATCCACCGGGGCCCGCTCGATGTGCGTGACGATGCCCTCGGCCAGCCGGCTGCTGGGCTCGCGGACCAAGGCCGTCCCGTTCACCAATCGCCCCCTACCTCGGCAGCCGGACAGAGGCCAAACTATCCGGTCAGTTCTGGATGGCGGCGAAGGCCAGGCAGGCCAGCACCAGCAGCACGGTCGTGGCTAGCGCGATCCGGGTCAGATAGACGTGCCGCATGGCTGCTCCCTCGGCCTGCTTCAGACCCAGTCGAAACGTTCGGTGTGGATGCGGTCGGCCGGGGTGCCGATGGTGACAAGTGCCGTCTCGACCGCGTCGAGCATCGGGTTCGGGCCGCAGGCGAAGAACTGGAACCGCGGATAGCCCCCCGGCAGGTGCCGGGTGAAGATGTCCGCGTTCAGGTACCCCGTTTCCGCCGTCCAGTCCGGCGGCGGGTCCTCGAGCACGTGCACCACCTTGAGATTGAGCCGGGCGGTCAGCTCGTCGATGCGGGTGCGGAAGATGATGGTGTCCCACGTGCGGTTGCCCGCGAACAGGACGACCGGGCGCACATCGTGACGGTCGGCCAGGGTCTCCAGCATGCTCAGCGCAGGCGCGATCCCGACGCCCCCGGCGATCAGGCAGAACCCGGCGCCTTCGTACTGGTCGATCGAGAACACTCCGTGCGGCCCGTCCAGGTACACCTCGGTTCCCTCTTTGACAGTGGCGACGCTGGAGCTGAAGTCTCCAGCGGCCTTGATGGCCACTTCGACGCGGCCGTTCGTCTCCGCGCTGGAGCACAGCGAGAACGGGTGGGAGGTGACCCAGAACGGTGATCTGCCGACCGTGATCCAGGCGAACTGGCCGGGTTCGAAGCGCAGTCCCTGGTGGCCGGCCGGGCGCAGGGTAAGCACGGTCGTCCGGTCACGTTCCGGCCTGACCCGCTCGACCGTCCACGGACGCCGGCGTATCTGCAGCGGGCGGAGCAGCCGCACCCACACCAGCAGCCAGATGAATGCGGCCGTCATGAGCGACCACAGCACCTGCTTCCAGACCGTGTCGACGTAGTAGTTCACCAGCAGCACGTGAACCAGGGCGGCCGCGATCGCGACCACCGCCAGTACCGCGTGCAGGATCTGCCACAGTTCGTAGGAGAGCCGCAGCTGGCGGCGCCATACCGAGGTCGCCACCAGCACCACCAGGGCAGCCGCCGCCACCGCCCCGAACAAGACCCGGGCGGGCGTCTCGGCCGGGGTGAACGACGTGACCTGCTAAAGGATCACCTTCAGTCTATGCCCACGGCTGCGGATCGCGCCCGGGCTGGGCCAGTCGGATGCGCCCCTTGACGGCTGCCCGCGTAGTGGTTACGAATTTACCTATCTGGCTTCTGGTGCGGAAGTAAGTCACAGCCAGCCCCAGGGTGAGGGAGGACGGAGCGCAATGACCATTCCCGGCAAGACGATCACACGGCGCGGCGCACTGGCGGTGGGGACCGGGGCGGTCATCGGCGGTCTCGGGCTGAGCGGCACCGCCCAGGCCGCCGCGGGGCGCAGGCTGGAGAAGCTGACCCCGGCGCAGTGGGCCGGGCAGCGGGTGATCTTCTCCTACCCGGGCACCACCCCGCCCGCCAGCCTGCTCGACCAGATCAGCGCGGGCCAGGCCGGCGGGGTGATCTTCTTCGGCGAGAACATCACCAGCCTCAGCCAGATCGCGGCGGTCATCCAGCAGCTCAAGGCGGCACACGACGCGAGCCCGGTGCGCTCGCCGCTGCTGTTAATGACCGACCAGGAGGGTGGCATCGTGCGCCGGCTTCCCGGCCAGCCCGTGCTGTCCGAGAAGCAGGTCGGCGCGTCCGCTGACCCAGCCGCGGCGGCCGCGGCCGCCGGCACCGGCGCCGGGCAGAACCTGGCCGGCGTTGGCATGAACCTCAATCTCGCGCCCGTGCTGGACGTGTACCGCCAGGCCGGCAACTTCGACGACGAGTTCGGCCGCTCGTACAGCATGGACCCGGCGGTCTGTGCCGAATGCGGCGCCGCGTTCGTCACCGCGCAGCAGGCGCTCGGCATCGCCGCGACGGCCAAGCACTTCCCCGGCCTCGGCGCGGCGACCGTGGACCAGAACACCGACCTCGGCCCGGTCACGCTGGACGTGCCGCTGCCCGATCTGCGCAGCATCGACGAGCGGCCGTTCCGGACCGCCATCACGGCGGGCGTGCAGCTCGTCATGACGTCGTGGGCGGTGTACCTGGCGCTCGACCCGGAACTTCCCGCCGGGCTGTCACCGGCGATCGTGGGCGGGGAGCTGCGCCAGCGGCTGAAGTTCCGCGGCGTGACGATCACCGACGCGCTCGAGGCCGGCGCGATAGCGGCCTTCGGCACGCCCGCCCAGTGCGGTGTGCTGGCCGCCCGGGCCGGGATGGACGTGCTGCTGTGCTCGGCGCGGGACGTCACCGAGGGGCAGGACACCGTGACCGCGCTGGCCGGCGCGCTGCAACGCCGCGAGCTCGACCCCGGCCAGTTCGGGATCGCGCTGCGGCGCGTGCTGGCATTGCGCGACAGCCTGGCCTGAGCGCACGCCAGTAGCTAGGTTTCTCCCCGTGCCCGGTCACGCCGGGCTGGGCAGGCTGGCCCCGGTGGCCGTGCGGGCATAGCCGAGGAGTGCGCTCAGCGCGGTGTCCGGGTCGACCGGGGAGAGCTTCGCGAGCAGGTGGAAGCCGTAGGCGTCCTCCAGGGCAACCAGGTTGCGGGCCACCGTCAGCGCCGGCTGGCTGAGCCGGAAGGCCCCACCTGCCTGGCCGGCCTGCAGGACCGAGAGGTAGAGCGAGACCTCGCGCTCGAACAGCTCGCTCATCAGCCGGGCATGGGCCTGGCTGCGGCTGGCGCTGACGCTCAGCTCGTTCAGCACCTGGCTGAGCTGGCGGTCCTGTCGCCTGGGCAGCCCGGAGCCGATCAGCTGCAGCAGCCGCTGCTCCGGGCCGGCCGTCTCGTCCAGTGCCCGCAGCCGCGCCCAGTAGTACCGCCCAGCGGCCGCCTCGTGCGCCTCGTGCACCAGCGACTCCAGGTCCGCGTAGTAGTACGCGACCAGGCGGGGCGACACGCCGGCCCGGCCGGCGATGGCGGCCAGGGTGAGCGACTCGATGCCGTGCTCGGCGATGAGCTCGATGGTGGCGGACACCAGCTGCTGCCGGCGGGCGGCCTGATCCTTCTTCCGCGCCATGCCCTCACCTTCTCCGGTAGCGCCCGCCGGCCAAGCCCGGGGCCCGCCCCCTGGACAGGGGCGGGTCTGGCCAATACTTTGCTCGAAACCGCAAAGAAAAGCGATGGGTGAGCGAGGAGCCGGTCATGGCCACTTCCGGGGCGAGCGCGCCGCCACCGCCGTACGACATCCTGTTCGAGCCGGTGGCCATCGGCCCGCTGGTGGCCAGGAACCGGTTCTTCCAGGTACCGCACTGCAACGGCATGGGCTACCGGGACCCGAGCGCCGAGGCCGCGATGCGCAAGGTCAAAGCCGAGGGTGGCTGGGCGGTCGTGTCCACCGAGCAGGTCGAGATCCACCCCACCTCGGACATCACGCCGTTCATCGAACTGCGGATCTGGGATGACCAGGACCTGCCGGCGCTGGCCCGGATCGCCGGCGCGATCCACCAGGGCGGTGCACTGGCCGCGATCGAGCTCTGTCACAACGGGCTGAACTCGCCGAACCTGTACAGCCGGGAAACCCCGCTCGGGCCGCATCACCTGCCGGTGGCCAGTTACCACTACGACCCGGTCCAGGCGCGGATGATGAGCAAGCAGGACCTGGCCGACCTGCGGCGCTGGCACCGCACCGCGGTGGCCCGGTCGATATCGGTGGGCTACGACCTCATCTATGTCTATGCCGGGCACGGCTTCGGCGGCATCGAGCACTTCCTCTCGCCCCGCTACAACCAGCGCACCGACGAATACGGCGGCAGCGCCCGCAACCGGATGCGGCTGCTGCGCGAGATTCTCCAGGACACGCTGACGGCCGCCGACGGCCGCGCCGCCGTCGCCTGCCGGATCAGCGTGGACGAAGGGCTCGGCGACGCGGGCCTCGGCCGCGGCGACATCGAGGACATCCTGGGCGAGCTCGGCGAGCTGCCCGATCTGTGGGACTTCGTGCTGGGCACGTGGGAGGCCGACTCCAACACCTCCCGGTTCGGCCCGGAAGGCGAGCAGGAGCAGTACGTCACCGGGCTGAAGCGGCTGACCAGCAAGCCCGTTGTCGGCGTCGGCCGGTTCACCTCCCCGGACCTGATGGTCCGGCAGGTCAAGAACGGCATTCTCGATCTCATCGGCGCCGCCCGCCCGTCGATCGCCGACCCGTTCCTGCCGGAGAAGATCCGCACCGGCCGGATGGAGACGATCCGTGAATGCATCGGCTGCAACATCTGCGTTTCCGGTGACTTCACCAACGCTCCGATCCGGTGCACGCAGAACCCGAGCATGGGCGAGGAGTTCCGCCGCGGCTGGCATCCCGAGCGGATCCGGCCGCGCGAGTCAGACGCCCGGATCCTGGTCGTCGGGGCCGGGCCGGCCGGGCTCGAAGCCGCCCGTGCCCTGGGCGTGCGCGGTTATGACGTGGCGCTCACCGAGGCCACCCGGGAGCTGGGCGGGCGCGTCGCACGGGAGTCCAGGCTGCCCGGCCTGGCCGCGTGGGTGCGGGTGCTGGACTACCGGCAGCAGGCGATCGAGGCCATGCCCAACGTCGAGGTCTACCGGGAGAGCCGGATGAGTGCCGGTGACATCGCCGACTCCGGTTTCCAGCACATCGCGGTGGCCACCGGCGCGGCGTGGCGGCGGGACGGTGCCGCCCGCTGGCACACCCAGCCGATCCCCATCGATCCCGGCGCCGACGTGCTCACCCCCGATGACCTGATGGCCGGGCGGCGGCCGTCGGGGTCCCGCGTGGTGGTGTACGACGACGACCACTACTACCTGGGCGGTGTGCTCGCGGAACTGCTCCGCAGCGAGGGTTTCGAGGTCGAGATCGTCACGCCGGCCGTCCAGGTGTCGGCGTGGACCGTGAACACGATGGAGGTGGACAAGATCCAGCGCCGGCTGCTGCTGGCCGGCGTCACGCTCCGCACCAGCGCCGCGCTCACCGCGGTCGGGGCCGGCCAGGTGACTGTGGCCAATACATACACCGGCCAGACCAGCGAGGCCGCAGCGGACAGTGTGGTCATGGTGACCGCGCGGCTGCCCGATGAACAGCTCTTCCTGGACCTGCTGGCCCGGCACGAGCGGGGCGAGATCGCCTCGGTCCGCGCCATCGGCGATGCCTGGGCGCCGGGCACCATCGCGGCCGCCGTGTGGTCCGGCCGCCGCTACGCGGAGGAGTTCGACGCCGACCTGCCCGGTCGCGACGTCGTGCCGTTCCAGCGCGAGGTCACCCAACTCCACGCCCACCCAGCACTGTGAAGGGAGCACCGTGATGAGCACGGCGGGCCCGGGCAAAATCTGGCCGGCCTTAGGTAAGCGTTTCTGGCCACTGCCGGGTTAACGGGTGTGAGCCGAGACAACGCCGAGTTGGCCGCGGCGCGCGACGCATCTGATGCTGGGCCCCCGCCGCCGCAGGTCATGGTGGCGGTGGATCGGGTCTCCCGGACCTTCGGCAGCGGGCATACCGCCGTGCACGCGCTGCGCGAGGTTTCGTTCACCATAGGCCGGGGCCAGCTCACGGTTCTGCGCGGGCGATCCGGTTCCGGCAAGACCACGCTGCTGAACATCACCGGGGGCCTGGACAGCCCGACGGCCGGCCAGGTGTGGGTGGATGGCCGCGATGTGGGCCGGATGACCGGGCGGGAGCGGCTGGCGCTGCGGCGGGACACGGTCGCGTTCATCTTCCAGTCCTTCGGGCTCATCCCCATGCTGTCCGCGGCCGAGAACGTGGGGATCCCGCTGCGCATCGCGGGCGTGCGGCCCAGCCAGCGCCGGGAGCGGATCGCGGCCATGCTGGCCCTGACCGGCTTGTCCAGCCATGCCGCGCACCGGCCCAACGAGCTCTCCGGTGGCCAGCAGCAGCGGGTCGCCATCGCCCGCGCGCTGGCCGGCTGGCCAGCCCTGCTGATCGCGGACGAGCCAACCAGCCAGCTCGATCTGGAGACCGGCCGGCAGATCATGGAACTGCTGCTGAGCGTGGTGCGTTCCGAGGGAATCACCGCCCTGGTCGCCACGCACGACGAGGCGCTCATCGACCTGGCCGACAAGGTCATCGCGCTGGAGGATGGCGCCGTCGTGACCGGGCCGCCTGCCGGGCAGCAGGCCCTGGCTGGGGACACCGGGAGCTGATCCGTGTCCGGTCTGGGAATCACCTTCCTGGCCCGCCGGGCCAGATCCTCCTGGCTGCTGCTGACCTGCGTCGCGGTCACGGTCCTGCTCGCCACCGGGCTCGCCGCCGCGCTCTGGACGTTCTCGGCCGCGGTGATCCCGCCCGGGGCGTGGCGCACCCTGGCTGCCCCACCGGGGCGGGTGGTCGGGCTGAGCGGCGTGACCGGCGACGCCGGGCAAGCTGCCACCGACTCGGGGCAGATCCGTGCCACGCTGCGAAAGGCGTGGCCGGGGATCGGCTACCAGATGCAAGGCGCGCTGTGGGCGAACCTCATCTCGCTCTCGCCGCCACGGGCCGTCCGCGCTGAGGCCGACCCGGTTCCGGGACTTCCCCGCCCGGTCGAGTGGGAGATGCAGATTGGTGCGCTGACCGGGATCCGTGCCCAGACGACGCTGACCGCCGGGTCGTGGCCAGGCCCGCCGCACGCGGGCAGCCCGCTCCCGGTGGCGCTGCCGGTGGCCGTGGCCAGGCGGCTGCACGTGGCGCCCGGCTCGGTGCTGCGAACCGGCACCCGGTCGGGGCCGGCCGGGTCCGGGCTGCGCGTCACCGGCCTGTTCCGGGTCAAGAACCCGGCCTCGCCGTACTGGGCGATGGACCTGGTGCCCGTCTCAGGATTCAGCAGCAACGCCATCCCGGGGATCGGCGCCCCCGGCTCCCTCATCAGCTACGGCCCGGCCGTGGTGAGCCCGGCGGCGTTCAGCGGCGGTCTCACCGCGAGCCAGGCCTCGTGGTACGTGCTTCCGCAGGCGTCGGCCATGTCCCGGCAGGACATCAGCAGGCTCACCGCGAGCACCAGCCAGGCGATGTCGAAGCTGACCACCTTGATCCTCCCCTCTGGGCTCCAGGTGACCACGCGCCTGCCCGGGATCCTGGCCGGCATCGCCAGCAACATCGTGCTGGCCAGGTCGCTGTTCACGATCGGCGCCCTGGCGTTGCTGCTGGTCGCGGCGGCGGCCCTGGTACTGGCCGCGCGGCTGCTGGCCACTCTTCGCGACGAGGAGTCCGCGCTGCTGCGGGCCCGCGGCGCCACCAGATGGCAGCTGACGCGGCCCGTGCTGACCGAGGCGGTGGTCATCGCCGCCGTGGCCGGCGCGGTCGGCGTGCTGGCCGGCGTGCACCTCACCGGCCTGCTGGCCCGCGCGGGCAACCTGCACCTGGACCGCAATCAGGCCAGCCACATCGGCCCGCTGGCGTGGCTGTCGGCGCTGGCCGTGCTGGTGCTGTGCGCCGCGGTGATGGCCTGGCCCGCGCTGTTCGCCGGCCCCCCTGATGCGGCCCGGGCCCGCCAGGCCCGGCAGGCCCGGCTGGCCGGGATCGCCTGGGTGGGGGGCGACCTGGCGCTCCTGGTGCTGGCCGCGCTCGCGGTGTGGCAACTGCGCGGCTATTCGGCGGTCGCGCATCCGGCCGCGGGGCCACTCGGGATCGATCCGGTGGTCGCCGTGGCGCCCGCGCTCGCGCTGGCCGGAGTGGCGCTCGTCCCGCTGCGCACGCTGCCGCTGCTGGCCAGGCTGGCCGACCGGACCACCGACCGGGCCAGGCGGCTGGCCGCGGCCATGGTGAGCTGGCAGATCGGCAGGCGGCCGATCCGCCAGGCGGGACCGGTCCTGCTCGTCGTCGTCGCGACGGCCACCACCACGCTGGCGCTGGCTGGGTACGCGAGCTGGCGGCAGTCGGCCGCAGACCAGGCCGCGTTCGCGGTGGGCTCGGATGTGCAGATAGACGCCACGGCCGGGATAGCGCTGAACACCGGGACGTTCACCAGCGCGAAGGATGTCACCGCGGCCACACCGGCCAGCGTCGCCGACATCGGCGACGGGAGCCAGCTGATCGCCCTGGGCACAGCCACGGCGGGCAGCACGATCATGCTCCGCCCCGACCTGTCGCCGCTTCCGGTGAGCTCGCTGTGGCACAGCATCACCCCGCAACATCCGGCTGGGCTGGCGCTCCCCGGCCGGCCGGACCGGCTGGAGATCCTCGCCGCCCTCGGGGCGGGCCCGGGCACCAGCGCGGCGATGGCGCGGAGGGAGCTTGGCTCAGTCAGTGTCACGGCCCTGATCCAGGATGCCGATGGCATCACCTACCCGCTGTCCGGCGGAGTGCTGTCCGCCGACGGCCAGCAGCATGCCCTGATCGTCGCGTTGCCGGGCCCGCGGCAGGTCAGCTACCCGCTGCGGCTGCTGAGCTTCTCCCTCACCTATGTCCTGCCGCTGTACGACCCGGCCCGGCCGACGGCGTCCCCCAACGCCAGCCTCCGTATCGGGTCCCTGGCGGTGGCCGGCACCGCGCACGGCCCGTTCGGCCGGCCGTTCCGCCACGGCGCCGCCCTGGCGGGGTGGCCAGCCGGGGGCGCCTCGGCCAGCGTTCCGACCGGGCCACCGGGCACGTTCCAGACGTATCCGCCCCGGGACGGCGCACGGCCAGTGATCCTGGGCTGGCATGGCGCCGCCGGGGGCGGCGGGCAACTCACGTTCAGCGCGGGGCACGATCCGGCGGCATGGATCATGAATAACGAGCTGCTCGCTCCGCAGAGCATGATCGCGCAGGTCGGGATCATGGTGCCGCCACCGACCGAGTTCGTGCCGGCCATCGCCACCAGCGGTTACCTGACGGCCAGCCGGCTCCACGTTGGGTCGACCGTCTCGGTCGCGGTCGGTGGGTACTCGGTCCCGTTCCGGATCGTGGCCTCGGTGGCCAGGTTCCCGACGGTTTTCGGCCGGAACCGGGCGCTGATCACCAGCCTCGGGACCGTCAGCGACGAGCTCGCCGCCAGCCAGCTGCCGCCCGTGCCGGTGACCCGCTGGTGGCTGCGCACCCGTGACGGCTGGGTACCCCACGTGCCATTCGGACTGTCCATCGCCAGCCGGGCCCAGCAGCAGGCGGCCCTGCTGCGCAATCCGCTGCTCAAGGCGCCCCGGCTGGCCATGCTGGCCATCGGGCTGGCCGGGGTGCTGCTGGGCGTGCTGGGGTTCTCGGTCAGCGTCGCGGCGAGCCTGCGCAGCCGGCGGACGCAGAGCGCGGTGCTGGCGGCCATGGGTGTCGGCCGGCGCGCCCAGGCCGGCCAGCTGTGCCTGGAGCAGTTCACGCTCAGCATCCCGGCCGCTGCCGCCGGCCTGCTGGCCGGGATCGGCCTGGCCCGGCTGATGGTGCCCGCGATCACGCTGACCGCTGGTGCCGCGGATCCGGTCCCGTCGGCTCTGCCGGTCCTGCCACTTGGCCTGGCCGCTGCCCTGGCCCTGGTCACGGCCGCCCTGCCGGCCGCCGCCGCGGCCCTGTCGATCGCCCGCAGGCCGGACCCGGCTGCCCAGTTGCGCGCGGAGGCCAGATGAGGACGCTGTGGCGGCGGCTGCGCGCCGCCTGGGTGACGCTGACCGGCACCGGAGCCGCCGCCAGCGTCGCGTTCGGCTTGCTCGTGTTCGCCTCGGTCCTGGCCAGCCTGGCGATTCCGCGGGACAGCACCGCCGTGCGCACCGCCGCGCTGCGGCACACGGTCGCGGCATCGCCGGGCGACCGGGTCGTGGTCGGGACGATCGGCCTGATCACGGCGTCCAACGCAGCCGGCGTGAGCGCGGGGGAGAGTCCAGCCGGCGAGATCGCAGCGATCGGCGCGCGCCTGAGGTCGCGGCTGGCCGCGGACGGCATGCCGATAGCCAGCGACCCGCCGGCCTGGTCCGGCCTCACCTCAGGCTACGGGCCGGTCACCGGTGCGGCCCCGGCCGCCGGGCGCGGGCAGCCGCAATTCGAGGTGACCTACCGCACCGCGCTGGCCCGGTACAGCCACCTCGTGGCCGGGCACCTGCCGTCCGGCACCGGGTCCGTCCTGCAGGCCGCGGTGACCACTACCACGGCGGCCCGGTTCGGCCTGCGGGTCGGCACCCGGCTGACCATGGGCCCGGTGCCGCTGGTGATCACGGGGATCATCCGGCCGGTCCACCGGGCCACCTACTTCTGGACCGAGGATCCCGCGGTGGCCCGGCCGGCGCTCGTCCAGGGCGCGCCGTCCAAGCCCGCGCACTGGGCCGGGGCGCTTTTCATCGGCGCCGGCGGGCTCCCGGTGGCCGTATCCGGCCTCAACGCCAGTCTCATGCTGCTCACCTGGGAGATCCCAGCCACGCTGGACCGGGTCACCGCGGACCAGGCGGACGGGCTGCGGGCCAGCATCAATGGCCTGACCACGTCCGGGCTGGTGATCGGCGGCAACCAGATGCAGTACGGCTCGAACTCGGGCCAGCTGTCCTGCTCGCCGAGCTGCCCAGCCACGACCATCCCCCCCGTCACGGTGACGATCAACTCCCAGATCCCGGCCATCCTCACCCCGTTCATCACCGCGGACAATGCCGTTGCTCCCGTGCTTGGGCTGCTGTACGTCAGCCTGGCCGTCATGGGCGCGGTGGTGGTGCTGCTCGGCGCGGGGCTGGTGGCCCAGCGCCGGGCAGCGGAGTTCACGCTGATGCGAGCGCGCGGCGCGGCGCTGCACCAGCTGGCCTGGCTGGTCCTGCGGGCCAGCGCGGTCATCGCGGTAGCCGCCGGGGCGGCGGCCGCGGCGCTCGCCATCTGGCTCACCCCCGGTGGGGGCAACAGCCTGAGCTGGTGGCTGGCTGGCGTGACGATCGCGGTGACGCTGGCCGGGCCCGTGCTGCTCAGCGTGATCCCGCAACGGGTGGCGACGCCGGCCACCGGCCGGCCGGTCAGCCCGGCCAGCGCGCGGCGGCGCGCAACCCGGCGGATCGTGCTCGAGCTGGCTCTGGTCGCCGCGGCGATCGGCGGGCTCATCGTGCTCCGGAAGCAGGGCCTGTCCAGCGGGAACCCGGCCCTGTTCCCGAGCGCGGCGCCCGTGCTCCTCGCCATCCCGGTGGCCGTCGTCGTGCTGCGCTGCTACCCACCGGCCGCCCGTGGGCTGGCCCGGATGGCGGGCCGGTCGCGCGGGGTGGCCGCGTTCGTCGGGCTGGCCCGGGCCACCCGCACCCCGCCCGGCGCCGCCCTGCCTGCGTTCGCCCTGGTGCTGGTGCTCACCATGGTCGCGTTCCCCGCCATGATCAGCGCGTCGGTCACCCGCGGCCAGGTGGCGCAGTCCTGGCGCCAGGTCGGTGCCGACGCGATCGTTGCCGCGCACGCCGGCCAGGCGATCCCGGTGCCGCTGCAGCGCCAGCTCGCCTCGCTGCCGGGGGTCACCGCCAGCGCGACTGCGGAGGTCGACGGCGCGTCGCTGCCGGACGGGCAGGAGCTGACCGCGGTGTTCGTCAACCCGGCGCAGTACGCGGCGGTGACCGGGCCGGCGCCGGGCGCGCGGTTCCCGGTGGCCGCGCTATCCGGGACCGGCGCCACCGTGCCGGCGGTCGCCACCGCCGCGGCCGCCCAGCTGGTCGGCGCGGCGCCGGCCCAGCTCACCCTGGACAGCGGCCAGACCATCACGGTCCGGGTGGCCGGGCGGACCGGCGGCGTCCCCGGCGTCGGCGCAGACGTCGTCGTGGTGCTGCCCGAGCGGGTCGCCGGGCCAATCGCGGCGAACCTCATGCTGGTGGACGGCGGCGGGCTGAATGCGGCGCAACTGCGCGCGGACGTCCGCCGCGAGCTGCCGGGCGGGTCGGTCACGCTGCGCTCCGCGGCCCTGGCCGCGATGGCCGGAGCGCCGGTACCCCAGGCGGCTCAGCTGGCCCTCATCCAGGGGATAGCCGCCGCGGCTGGGTTCGGCGCGCTGGTCCTGCTGCTGTCCCTGCTGCTCAGCGCGCGAACCCGGGACATGACGCTGGCCCGGATGGCCACCATGGGGCTGCGCCGCTGGCAGGCTCAGCTACTGCTGGCGGCCGAAACGCTCCCCCCGGTGGTAGCCGCCGCCATCGGGGGTGCCGCCTGTGCCTGGCTGCTGACCCCGCTGGTCGGGCCGTCGATCAACCTGACCGCGTTCACCGAGGCCGGCCCTCGTGTCGCGGTGGTTTCCGCCCCAGTCCCGCTAGCCGCCTCGGCCATCGGGCTGGTGCTGGCCGCGCTGCTCGTCCTGGCCGCCCAGGCCGTGGTCACCTACCGCCGCGGCAGCGCCCGGGCGCTACGGATCGATGACTAAAGGAGCCCAGGCAGATGACCGAGTCCGGCAGCACCGCCGCCCCACCCACCGCGACCGGTAGGCCGCCCGAACGTTTCCCGCACGACCAGCCCCTTACCGGCGCCGAAGGGATGATCGTCTGTGACCGGCTGGTCCGGATCTACTCCGGGGACGGCATCGAAGTGCAGGCGCTGCAAGGGCTGGACCTGCTGATCGCGGAGGGCGAGCTGACCGCGCTGATCGGCGCGGCGGGCAGCGGCAAGTCCACGCTGATGAACATCCTGGCCGGGCTGGACACGCCGACGGCCGGGTCGGTGTGGGTGGCCGATCACAACCTGGGCGCGATGACCGGCCAGGCCCGCCTGACCTACCGGCGGAGCACCGTCGGCTTCATCTGGCAGCAGACATCGCGGAACCTGCTGCCCTACCTGACGGCCCGGCAGAACGTCGTGCTGCCGATGCGGTTCACCCGGCTTGGCCGCCGGGAGCGGCGGCGCCGCGCCAGCTTCCTGCTCGGCACGCTGGGCATCGCGTACTGCGCCGACCGGACGCCGGACCGCATGTCCGGTGGTGAGCAGCAGCGGGCCGCCATCGCCGCCGCACTGGCGAACGAGCCGAGGGTGCTGCTGGCCGACGAGCCCACCGGCGAGCTGGACTCATCAACCGCTCACGAGGTCTTCACCGCCCTGCAGACGGCCAACACCGAACTCGGCGTCACGGTGCTGGTGGTCACGCACGACCCGGCCGTGTCATCGCAAGTCCGCCGGACGATCGCCATCCGGGACGGCCGGATCAGCAGCGAGACCATCCGCCGCGCGGCCACCGACGAGCACGGCCAGACCGCGCTGCACGCGCGGGAGTACGCGACGCTGGACCGCGCGGGCCGGATCCAGCTTCCCCGCGAGATGGTCAGGCGGCTGCGCATGCGCGACCGGGTCCAGCTCCAGGAGGAGCCGGACCACATCGGCGTCTGGCCGGACCAGGCCGCCGATCAGGAACCAGGCCACCGCACGCCGTAGCGCACCGGTACGAACTACGGTGCTGCCATGAAAATCCTGGATTTGTTCCGGCTCGACGGCCGGGTAGCGCTGGTCACCGGTGCGTCCTCAGGCCTGGGAGTGGCTTTCGCGCAGGCCCTCGCCGAAGCCGGCGCGGACCTCGTGCTGGCGGCCCGCCGGGCGGACCGGCTGGCCGAGACGGCAGGCCTGATCGAGAAGGCTGGGCGGCGCACCCTCATCGTGCCGGCCGACGTGGCCAAGCCGGAGGACTGCCAGCGGACCGCGGCCGCCGCCATGGCCGAGTTCGGCCGCATCGACGTCCTGGTCAACAACGCGGGGATCGGCACGGCCGTGCCCGCCAGCCGGGAGACGCCGCAGCAGTTCCGGCAGGTCATCGACGTCAACCTGAACGGCAGCTACTGGATGGCGCAGGCCTGCGGCAAGGTCATGCAGCCAGGCAGTTCGATCATCAACATCAGCAGTGTGCTCGGGCTGACCACCGCCGGGCTGCCGCAGGCGGCCTACTCGGCCAGCAAGGCCGGGCTGATCGGGCTGACCCGCGACCTCGCCCAGCAGTGGACCGGCCGCAAGGGCATCCGGGTCAACGCCATCGCCCCTGGCTTCTTCGAGTCCGAGATGACCGTCCAGTACCAGCCCGGCTACCTCGACGCCATGGCGGCCAGGATCCTGACCGGCCAGCCGGGCGACCCACGCCAGCTCGCCGCCACCCTGGTCTGGCTGGCCAGCGACGCGGCCGGCTACGTGACCGGCCAGACCATCGTGGTCGACGGCGGCGTCACCCTCACCTGACCGGCCCGATCCCGGGATCGGGCCACAGCTCATAGTGCATCGTCTGGTAGCGCATGACCCGGTGGGCGAGCGGGACGAGTACCGCCTGCAGCAACCGGTGCCGCCGGGCCAGGGCCTTAGCCGCGAGCCGGGCCTGCGCACCATCCAGCAAGGTGGCACGAGCCGGGATGGCCGGGCCGGTGCGCTTGCCCCGCAG
Source organism: Streptosporangiaceae bacterium (assembly GCA_036567525.1). GTDB lineage: Bacteria > Actinomycetota > Actinomycetes > Streptosporangiales > Streptosporangiaceae > RYN-230. The sequence continues at coordinate 16,769 of DATCUG010000701.1, forward strand.
CGTCGAGGCCGCGATCTCGACGTGCGGATTGTTCCGCAGCCGCTTCGTCTTCCAGGCCTTGTCATAAGAGCGGAAGAACGCCCGGCCGTCCGCGAACGCGATGCTGACCGGCGTGTCGACCGGCGTCCCGTCACGCCGGTACGTGGTCAGCACAATGGTGCCCGCCCCGCTGACCACGCTGAGGTCGCTGCTCACCTCGTCTCCTTTCGTTGCGCCGTCCTTCGCTGAGCTAAGACGAGATGCTGTGGCCGGCTGTGACAGCCATCCGGGACGGGTCAGGGCGTGAGCACGTAGCGGCCGCGCACCCCGCCCTTGGCCACGGCGCGGTGCACGTCGGCGACCTGATCCAGCGGCCGGATGGCGTGCACCCGGGCCGGCAGCTCGCCGGAAGCGGTACGGGCGAGCAGGCCGGCCAGCCGCGGGCCGTCCGGGTGCACACTCACGGCGCTTACCGTGATCCCGCGCTCCGCGGCCGGCCCGCCGCTCGGCAGCACACCGACGAAAGCCCCGCCGTCGCGCACCAGGGCGAGAGCCTGCTCCCGCAGCACCGCACCGTCGGCGACCGCGTCCCAGCCCGGCTCGGCGTGCGTGGTGAAGGCGGCGCCGATGCTGCGGACGAACGCCTCGTCCGCCGCCCTGGCCAGACCGGTCACCTGCCAGCCGCGGTCCGGCGCCAGCGCGGCGACATACCCGCCCACCGCGCCCGCCGCCCCGGTCACCAGCAGCCGGCTGCCGTCGGTGGGCGCGTCGCCGAGCAGATCCACGATCTGCGCGCCGGTCAGCCCGTTGAGCGGCACGGTCGACGCGGCCACCAGGTCCAGCCCGTCCGGCACGACGGCCAGGTCGGCGGCGGGCACGACGACCTGCTCGGCATAGCTGCCGAAGTCACGGTCGAAGCCGCCCAGCAGGCCCGCGACCCGGGTGCCGGCGGCCAGCTGCACGCCCGGGCCGGCGGCGGCCACCGTGCCGGCGAAGTCCCAGCCCAGGCCGGTGCGCTCGGGCTGGTTGATCAGCCCCATGTCGTGGAAGACACCGCCCGCGATTGCGAGGTCGCTCGGGTGCACCGGCGCGGCGGCAATGGCCACCCGGGCCTGGCCCGGCCCCGGCTCGGCCACCAGCACGTCGATGATCTCGATCGAGTCGGGCCCGCCAGGTGTGCGGACGACGGCGGTGCGGAAGGTGGTGGCGCTCATGGTCGGTCACTCCTCATGTGTTGAGTTCGCTGCCTGCCATGCACCACACTGGATGGGTAACTCTCTAATAGGAAGTAGGCACCTCAAAGTGCGTATCGAACCGCGCGGTAGGGAGTGCTCAGGGAGGACTGGCCGATGCCGACCATGACCGCGGCCCAGCGACGGGCCCAGACCAAGGCGGACTACGACGCGTTCCTGGCTGGCTGCCCCAGCCGCCAGCTCCTCGACCGGATCTCCGACAAGTGGGTCGCGCTGATCCTGGCCGCGCTGGGCAGCGACGGCCCGCAGGGCCCGGGGGATGACCGCGCCGGCCGGCCGCGGCCGATGCGCTACTCCGAGCTGTCCCGCCGGCTGGCCGGGGTCAGCCAGAAGATGCTCACCCAGACGCTGCGCTCGCTCGAGCGCGACGGCCTGGTCACCCGCACGGTGACGCCCACCGTGCCGGTCACCGTGACCTACGAGCTGACCGGCCTCGGTCTCTCGCTGCAGGATCTGATGCGCGGCATCAAGGCGTGGGCCGAGGCGCACATGGACGAGGTGCTGGCCCATCGCGAGGAGTACGGCACCCGCCATCACGGATGAGCCAGCCTGCCCGCCGCCCGAACTTAGGCTAGGGCCATGATCGAGCCCCTCCCGTCCACGGTGCCGGCCACCGGGCCGGCCACGGCCCGGGGCCGGTGGTGGCCGCTGGCCGGGTTCTGTATCCGCACTGCGCGCCGCACGCTGGTGGAGTCCCTGTACCTGCTCACCGCGCCGGTGACCGCCACGGCTGGCCTGCTGGCCGTGCTCGGTGGCCTGTCCCTCGGCGCGGCCGGTTTGCTGCTGCCCGGCCGGTCACGGGTGGTGGCGGGCGCGCTGGCCCCGGCCCGGTGGTCCGCCGACCTGGAGCGGTGGCGGATCGCCCAGGTG
>DATCUG010000702.1:0-2910 GCA_036567525.1 Streptosporangiaceae bacterium
CCGCACCGGGGTCTGGCGCCCCGGTGATCGGCCGGCCGATGACGAGAAGATCGGCCCCGGCGCGGAGTGCTTCCTCGGGGGTGGCCACCCGCGCCTGGTCGTTCCGGTCCGAGCCGGCCGGCCGGATGCCCGGGGTGATCAGCGTGATGTCCGGGCCCACCTCAGCCCGGACCGCGGCCACCTCGCGGGGCGAGCAGACCAGTGCCCCGGCGCCGGCCGACACGGCCAGCACGGCCAGCCGGCGCACCGCGTCCGGCGCCGGCCCCACCATGCCGATCGAGTCCAGGTCGTCCGGGCCCAGCGAGGTGAGCACGGTCACTGCGGCGATCGTGGTGTCCGGCGCGGACTGCACCGCGGCCCGGATGGCCTCCGGCCCGGCGGTGGCGTGCACGGTGACCAGTTCCGGCCGCAGCCGGGCCACGGCCCGCACCGCGCCGGCCACCGTGGCCGGGATGTCGTGCAATTTCAGGTCGAGGAACACCCGCACGCCGCTGGCGCCCCGGATCGAGGCAACCGCCCCCGGCCCGTACCGCAGATAAAGTTCGAGGCCGATCTTCACCGTGCTGACGTGGGGCGTGACGAGTCCGGCCCAGCGGGCGGCTGTTTCCAGGTCAGGGGCATCAAGCGCCACGGCGATGGGCGCTGGCTGGGGCAACTCTCTTCCTCCTCCTCGGGTGGGGGCGACACAGCAGGCTCTGCCGCCCTCATTACAGAACGCTACACAGCAGTTCCAGATAGCCGGCGCCGAGGCGTGCCGCGTGGCTCGTGAGCCCGGCCGATCACCTCGCCGAGCCGCTCAATACCGCGCCGCGCGAGCTCCTCGTCGAGCTCCCGGAGGATCCGCATGCACGCGGAAGGGTCATGGAAAATGGTCGTGCCCACGCTGACCATGGCCGCCCCGGCCAGGATCAGCTCCAGCGCGTCCCGGCCCGTCCGTACCCCGCCCATGCCGATGATCGGCACGTCCGGTAGGGCCTTGCGCACCTGCCAGATACAGCGCACCGCGACCGGCCGGATAGCCGGCCCGGACAGCCCGCCGGTCACCCCGGCCAGCACCGGCCGCATGGTCTCGGTGTCGATCGTCATGCCGAGCAGCGTGTTGATCATCGAGAGGCCGTCAGCCCCGGCGCCGACGCACGCCCGGGCGATCGTCACGATGTCGGTCACGTCCGGTGACAGCTTCGCGAAAACCGGAATGTCGTACCGCACCCGGCCACGGACAGCCTCGATCACGGTCGCCGACGCACTCGGATCGCAGGAGAAAACGAGCCCCCGATCCTCCACATTCGGACAGGAAATATTCACCTCAATGGCAGTAACTCCAGCCGCATCGGATAGCCTCGCGGCGAGTTCTGCGAATTCGTCCACGCTGCTGCCCGCGATCGACACCACCGCGCGGGCGCCCCGGGACAGCAGCCAGGGCAGATCGCGCTGCAGGAACGCGTCGATCCCCGGGCCCTGCAGCCCGATCGAGTTGAGCATCCCGCTGGGTGTCTCGGCCATCCGGGGCGTCGGCCGGCCGGCCCGCGGCGCCAGCATCACCGACTTGGTCACCACCGCGCCGATCTTGGCCACGTCGAAGAACTGGGCCAGTTCCCGGCCCGCGCCCGCGCAGCCCGAGGCGGTCAGGATGGGGTTGGGCAGCTCCACGTGGCCCAGCTTGGTCCGCAGGTCAACTGCCATGACGCTCCTTCCGCAGCGCACCAGGGCCGGCCGCGCCGGACCCGCGGCCGGGCTGGCCGCCGGAGCTGCTGTGGTTGGCGGGCCCGCTGATACTGCTAGTGCCACTGGGGCTGGATGTTCTGCTGTTTCCAGCCGGACTGGAGGGTTTGCTGTTTCCGCTGCCCTTGAAGGTGCCGGCGCTGCCCGCTGTTGCGGTCACGGACGGGGCCGCGGCCGCGGCCCGGGCGGCCGCCGACGGGCGCGGGTTCCAGCCCGGCGCGCCCAGCGCGTCGAACGGGATCGTCCCCACGTCGTCCCAGCGCACGGTGTCACCGCGGAACACCGGCCCGGCCACGCAGGACCGCACCATCCGGGTCACCCCGTCATCCCCGACCACCGGCAGCACGCAGGTCATGCACACCCCGATGCCGCACGCCATGGACTCCTCGACCAGGGTCAGCACCGGGATCTCATACCGCTGGGCCAGCGCGGTGACCTGGCGCAGCATGCCCATCGGCCCGCAGGCGTAGATCACGTCGGTGCGCGCCTCGTGGATGACCTGGGTGAGCCGGTCGGTGACCAGGCCGCGGATGCCCATCGACCCGTCCTCGGTGGTGACCGCGGCGGTGCGCCCGGTGCGCCGCGCGGTGAGCGCGCCGAACACCCGGTCCGCGCTGGCCGCGCCGAGCAGGAAGTCCACCTGGCAGTCCCGGCTGCGCAGCCGGTTGGCCAGCGGGAACAGCGGCGCGCTGCCGTAGCCGCCACCGACCAGCAGGCAGCTCACCGGGTCCCGCGGCACCGGGAACGGCCGGCCCAGCGGGCCGACCAGGTCGAGCACGTCACGGGTGCGCCGCTCGGCCAGCCACCGCGTGCCCGGGCCCACCGGCGCGAACACGAATTCCACCGTGCCGCCATGATCCGGGCGCACGTCATGAATACTGAACGCCCGCCGGAGCAGCATCGACGTATCCGGCCCCCCGACTGCGACGGCGACGAACTGCCCCGGCCGGAAGCGCGCGGCGATGCCCGGCGCGACCACGGTCATCGCGTAGTAGGCGTCCACCTTGCGCACGGTGAGCACCGTGCCGCGGACCTGGACGTGGACCGCGTCCTGCTCGGCGTCGCTACCGGTCATGACGGCCCGTCCCGTCGCGGCGGCTCGCCGCCACCCGGCGCGGAGCGGCGACCAGGGTCCTCAGCCGACCCGGCCGGCTCCGAGTGCCGCTCGGGAGCCTCAGCCGACACGGC
>DATCUG010000703.1:0-7568 GCA_036567525.1 Streptosporangiaceae bacterium
TCGGGCCGTGCCACGGCGCGCCGGCCTGCCGGCTCTGCGCCTTGGTGTCCCGCGGGCCACTGTCCACCTCGCGCTCGATCCACTCCCGCGCGGCGCTCTCGTCGAATGGGTAGGCCGGGGAGGCGATCTCGCGGGCGACGGTCAGGGACAGCTGGATGTCACCGTCCCGGCCCTCGGGGACCTTCATCCGGGCCAGCCTGGCCAGCAGGCCGAAGCGCACGTACCGGCCGCCGCCAATGCCGGACACGTCGCTGGGCAGGGCCATGGCCGACACCACGCTGAGCACCCGGTCCGGGTGGCGCAGCGCGATGCGCTGTGCGAGCTGGCCGCCGAGTGAGGCGCCGAAGATATGCGCCCTGTCCCAGCCGAGCGCGTCCAGCACGGCCACGGCGTCGTCGGTCATGTCCTCGGCCGTGTAGGCGCCCTTCTTGCGGGCCAGCGCGGCGAACGGGTTACTGGCCCCGGTGTCCGGCATCCGGGTGGACTGCCCGGCGTCCCGCTGGTCGTAGCGGGCCACCGCGAAGCCCTGGTCCGCGAACGCCTGGGCCAGTCCGGCCGGCCACCAGAACCGGGACACGGCCAGGCCCATGACCAGCAGCAGCGGGTCTCCGGTGGCGCCGTCCAGCGTGTCGTAGGCGATCCGCACCGGCTGGGATGTCTCGCCGCCGCCACGGGTGAACCGGGTCGGCGTCCAGGCGCCGGTCACGAAACTGCGATCATCGTTCGCCATATCGCCAGGCTACGTCACTGAGTACAGTGTTCGCAATGATGGCGAAGCTGCCCAGCATCTGGACCCGGCCGGAGCGCGCGGCGCGCGGGCCGGCCCCCGAGCACAGCCGGGCCGAGCTCGCGGCGGCCGCGGTCGCGCTAGCCGACGGCAGCGGGCTGGCCGCGGTGACCATGCGCTCGGCCGCGACCGCTATCGGTACCGCCCCGGCCTCGCTGTACCGGTACGTGGCCACCCGGGACGAGCTGGTCGAGCTGATGGCCGACCAGGTGTACGGGGAATACCGCTATGCCCGGCTCGAGCCGGGCCGCCCGGGCCTGCTCCGGCTGGCCCAGCAGGGCCGGGCCATCTACCACCGGCACCCGTGGCTGCTCGACGTGCCGGCCACCGGCAGCCTGCCCGGGCCGAACGCGGTCGCCTTCATCGAGCACACGCTGGCCGCGCTGGCCGGTACCGGCCTGTCCGGACCGGAGCAGCTGGAGACGGTCGGGCTATTCTCCGGCGCGGTCCGGCTGCTGGCGCAGACCGAGATCAGCCAGCAGCGGGCCGGCCGGGACATCGCCCAGTGGCAGACCTCGCTCGGTGGCTACCTGGGGCAGCTCGCGGCCGATGGCCAGTATCCGCACCTGGCGGCCGCGCTTTCCGGGTCACCCGGTGACCCGGAACCGCTGTTCGACCGGGCGATGAGCCGCATCCTGGCTGGCCTGCTGCCCTAGCCGACGCCGCATAGCCGGAGCAGCCAGCCCGGCGTGCCGTGCCGCGCGGGCCCGGTGTGCCTCATCACCGGCTGGCCGAGCACCGCGACCCAGACGCCCTGCCGGGTGGCCGTCACCGCGTACGGCCGCTCGCCGACCCGTACCGTACCCGCCACCACGTCCCGGTGCGGGTCGATCCGGCTGAGCCGGCCGGCGCCGGTGCTGGCCACCCAGACCGATCCGCCCGCCACCGCCAGTCCGGTGGGCTGCCCGGCCACCGGTACCGGGTGCACCCGGCCGTCCGGGCCGATGGCCAGCACGCGGTCCGTCCCGCCGGTCGCCCACAAGGTGTGGCCGCTCGCGGCGAGGTGCGTCGGCGCCACCGGGAGGCGCACCACCGCGGCCACCCGGCCGCGCCCGCTGATCCGGGTCACGGTCCGCGCGTCCGGGTCGGCCACCCACACCCCGCCGTCGCCGGCCGCCATCACCCCGGCGGTGCGGCCCACGGACAGCGCCGCGGTCAGCCGCCCGGTGGCTGCCGCGTACCGGTAGACCGTGCCGTTGGCCGTGTCGTCCACCCAGACCGACCTGGCCGTGGTGACCACGTCACCGATCAGGCCGCTGCCCGGCACGGAGGCGAACGGGCCGGTCACCGCGCGGCCGGACCGGCCGGGCACGATCCGGTACAGGCTGCCCCCGACGGCCACCCAGACCGCGCCCGGCCCGACGGCCAGATCGCCCGGGTTGATGACCAGGCGGGACGGCAGCACGATGGTCGCGTCGATCCGGCTGGTCAGTGGGTTCACCGCGTAGAGCAGATGGCTGTGCCCGGCGTCACCACCGGTCGCCCAGACGCTGCCCATCGCGGCGGCCAGCCCGTTGACCTCGGGCAGGCTGGGACCGGCCAGCACCCGGTTACTGCCGGGCAGCACGTGGACCAGCCCGGCGCCGCGCACGGCGGCACCGCCCGCCGCGCGTCCCGAGGCCAGGCCGCCGGTCAGCACGATCAGGCAGCTCGTCACGCCCAGGGCGAGGACGGCCAGCAGCACCCAGCGCCGGCTGGGCCGGCTGGCCTGGCCCGGCCCGGCCGCCGTGCTGGCCGGCCGCTCGGCGAGCCGCAGCACGCTAGCCGACCCGCACCCAGCTGGCCACCGACGGCACGCCGGTGGAGTTGACCAGGAACAGCATGTACCAGCCGGGCGGGGCGTGGTTGCTGTTCGGCGGCGCGGTCGCGCTGAGCGAGCCGCTGCCCTTGCTGAACGTGCAGTCCACGTAGCGCTGGTCGAAGTTGTTGGAATGGGTGACCGCGCCCGCCTTGACCAGCGCCACCCGGGAGATGCTGGCCGCGTCCGGGGTGGAGATGGTGAACGCCTGGCCATAGCCCAGCGTGCCCGGGGCGCTGGAGATGGCCGGCCGCGCCCCCTTGAACAGGTAAGGCGGGGAGAAGATCTCGCCGGTCTGAGCCAGGCTGCCGTGGCTTTCCCCGGCCGACAGCACCCGGCCGTCGGGGAGCAGCACGGCGGTGGAGTGGTAGATCCGCGGCGCGGTCTGCGCCGCCATCACGGTCCAGGCCCCGGTGGCTGGATCGTAGATTTCGGCGGTGAAGACCGGGCTGCCGTAGGAGCCGGACTGGCCGCCGCCGACCACCAGCACGGTGCCGTCGGCCAGCAGCACGGTGTTGGCCCATAGCCGGGCGGAGTGCATCGAGCCGGTCGGCGTCCAGGCCAGCGTGGCCGCCGACGTGTCGAGGATCTCGCAGGTGGCGGTCGGGCCCGCCGCCGTCGAGCCGCCGATCTCCATGATCTTGGTGAGCCCGGGCAGCAGCACCGAGGTGTCGGTCACGCCGCGGCCGGCCGAGTTCAGCTTGGGCCCCTTGGCCCAGGTCGCGGTGGCCGGGTTGAGGAACCACGTGGTCGCGAAGTTGGTCCAGGCCAGCAAGCCCTTGGTGGTGAGCTTCATCCTGGGGTAGGTGGACATCGCCTTGCTGGCGCTGCTGGGCAGCGTGGTCAGGGCACCGGTGGCCGGATTGTAGTGATCGACCGTGGTCGCGTTGGCGCCGCTGTTCACCGTGCCCGCGCAAGCGATCACCGTGCCGTCGCCGAGCAGCATCGTGGTGGGGTACCAGCGGGCCTGCGACATGGTCGGGCCCTCGGTCCAGGCATTGGACGCCGGGTCGAAAACCGTCGTGTTGGCCACGCCCTGGGTGTCGTTGATGGCGCCCTGGTAGATGTGCCCGCCCCCGATGAACACGCGGCCGTCCGGCAGGACGGTCATCCCGCCGCAGAAGATGTCCCGCTGGTAGCTGATCGCGATATTGGTGATCTTGCCGGTCCCCGGGTTCCACAGCACCGCGTCGCTGCCGACCGTCTTGTTCGGCCAGGAAAACAGCAGCACGTTCCCGGTGTGCAGGACGACCGCGTGGATCGAGACCAGGGACAGGCTGAATGGCGCGGTCCACGACCCGGTAGTGGCCGCAGCGGCCGCCACCCGGGCCCGCCGGGCCATGCCACTGGTCCGGGCCCCGGACGTGCTGAACAGTGCCGCGGCCGCGCCGCCGGCGATCAGGAACTGGCGCCGGTCAAGTTGCATCGCTACCCCCGAAAAAGCGCATGACTCAGCCCGGCAAACGGGCAGAAAAAATGCACTGTGCGGGGCAGCTCACAATGAGGCTGGCAACCACAGCCTGCGTGCAGCGAACACGGACCGCGGCCAGCCTCCCCACCTGTTTGCTGGCGCTCTCCTAGACGCAGGTCGGATGCTACTCGCACGTACCATTCCGGGCAAGAGTGTGCCTATAACGGATCTATATAAAGTCCGCTCCTATGTGGCCGCTTATTGATTAATCCAGCCGGGATCGGCCGACGTACGCTATTTCATTTACCCGGCTCGTCCGCCGGAATGGGCGGCACATCCAGGTGGTCGATCTCGGCCAGGATGGCGCGGCGGGTGGGCTCCGGGCAGAACGCGGCCCGCGCTCCGGCCCGGGCCAGCTCGGCCAGGCCGGCGGCGGTCAGCCCGAACGCCTGCTGGCAGCGCAGGTACTCGTCGTTCAGGGTGGTGTGGAACATGCCCGGGTCGTCGGTGGCCAGGGTGACCGGCACCCCAGCTTCCAGCAGTAGGGGCAGCGGATGCTCAGCCAGCGACGGCACCGCGCCGGTGCACACGTTCGACGTCGGGCAGACTTCCAGCGCGATGCCGTGGCTGGCCAGGTAGGCCAGGAGTACCGGGTCCTGGGCCGCGCCGATGCCGTGGCCGATCCGTTCCGCCCCGAGCTCGCGCAGCGCCGCCCACACCTCGGCCGGGCCCACCGTCTCCCCGGCGTGCGGCGCGCTGTGCAGCCCGGCGTCGCGCGCCGCCCGGAACGCCGGCCCGAAGTCGGCCCGGTGCACGCCCACCTCCGGCCCGCCCAGCCCGAGGCCGACCGTGCCCGCGGGCCGGTACCGCACCGCGAACTCGGCCGTCTCGGCCGCGCCGGGCGGGCCGAGCGCGGCGTCGGCGTCGAAGATCCAGCCCAGCTCGACCTGGTGCCGGTCGCGGGCCAGCGCGCGCCCATCGCTCAGCGCCTGGGCCAGCTCCTCGAAACCGATCCCGGCCATCCGGTTGCGCACCGGGGTCACCTGCACCTCGGCGTAGCGGACCTGGCTGGCGCGCAGCTGGGCGGCCAGCCCGTCGAGCAGGGTGAGCACGTCCGCCTCGCTCCGGACCAGCAGGTTGACCAGGGCATATACGTCCAGGAAGTGCGGGAATGAGGTGAACGCGTAGAACCGGCGCAGCGCGTCCGGCTCGGTGGGCACCCCGCCGTCCGGGTGCCGCCGGGCCAGCGTCAGCACCGTCTCCGGCGCGGCCGAGCCGACCAGGTGCAGGTGCAGCTCGGTCTTGGGCAGCGCGGCGACGAACTCGGTGATCTCCACGTGGGTTTGCGGCACTGTGCCAGGATGGCCTGACCGGCCATCGGCGCAGAAGGGGTTTCTGGGCATGAGTCGTGTGGTTGTCATCGGCGCCACCGGGCACATCGGCACGTACCTGGTGCCGCGGCTGGTCCGCGGCGGCCACGAGGTGATCGCGATGAGCCGCGGCACCCGCGAGCCGTACCAGCCGAGCCCGCAGTGGGCCGCGGTCAGCCGGGTCACCGTGGACCGCGACGCCGAGGACGCGCTGGGCACGTTCGGCCCCCGGGTGGCCGCGCTGCGCCCGGACGTGGTCATCGACCTGGTCTGCTTCACCGCGGCCGCCGCCCAGCAGCTGGTCGACGCGCTGCGCCCGGGCCGGCCGCTCCTGCTGCACTGCGGCACGATCTGGGTGCACGGCCCGGCGCTGCGGGTGCCGGTGACCGAGGACGAGCCACGCACCGGCTACGGCGAGTACGGCGCGGCCAAGGCAGAGATCGAGGCGCTGCTGCACCGGGAAACCCGGTCCGGCGGGGTGCCCGCCGTGGTGCTGCACCCCGGGCACATCAGCGGCCCGGGCTGGCCGGTCATCACCCCGGCCGGGAACCTGGACCCGGACGTGTGGACCTGCCTGGCCACCGGGAAGCCGCTGGCCCTGCCCGACCACGGGCTCGGCGTGCTGCACCACGTGCACGCCGACGACGTGGCCCAGGCGTTCGAGCGGGCGCTGACCCGGCCGGCCGCCATCGGGGCCAGCTTCCACGTGGTGGCCGAGCAGGCCATGACGCTGCGCGGGCTGGCCGAGGGGGTGGCCCAGTGGTTCGGCCGGGAGCCGGTGCTGGACTTCGTGGACTGGCCCGAGTTCGAGCAGCGGGCCGGCGCCGAGCACGCCGAAGCTACCCGCGAGCACACTTTCCGCAGCATAACGGCCAGCATCGACCGGGCCCGGCAGACGCTGGGTTATGCACCCCGGTACAGCACGCTGCAGGCACTGCACGAGGCACTGGCCTGGCTGGTCGCGAACGGGCAGGCGGACATCGGCGGCGCGCCGCTGGGTGCTTACGGTTAGCCGCACAGCCGGAGCAGCCAGGCGATGGTGCTGCTGGCCGTTCCGTGCGCCGCCGGTGGGTGCCTCATCACCGGCTGGCCCAGGACGGCGACCCAGATAGCCCGGGGGCTGGCCGCGACCGCGTAAGGCCGCTCGCCGACCCGGACCGTGGCGGTGACCGTGTCCCGGCCGGGGTCGATGCGGGTGAGCGTGCCGGCCCCGGTACTGGCCACCCAGACAGAACCGGCGCCGGCGGCCAGGCCGGTGGGCTCCCCGCCGACCGGGATGGTGCGGGTGTGGCCACCCGCGCCGACCACGGTGACGCCGTCCGTACCGCCGGTCACCCAGAGGCGGTGGCCGGCCGCGGTGAGGTGGGTGACCGGGCCCGGGGTGGGCACGACCGCGTCGACCCGGCCGCGGGCCAGGCTGATCCGGGACACGGTGCTTGTGTCCGGGTCGGCCACCCACACGCCGCCGTCGCCGGCGGCCATCACGCCAGCCGTGCGCCCGATGCTGATGGCCGGGCCGGGCCGGCCGGTGGCCACGGTGCGCCGGCCGGCCGGGTACCGGTAGACCGTGCCGCGGGTGGTGTCATCCACCCAGACCGCGCCGGGGCTGGTGACCACGTCGCCGATGAGCCCGCCGCGCGGCAGGGTGGCGAACGGCCGGGTGACGGCGGGGCCGGACTGGCCCGGCACGATCCGGTAGAGGCTGGCCCCGTCGGCCACCCAGACCGCGCCGGCGCTGGCCGCCACGTCGCCCGGGTTGATGACCAGACGGGATGGCAGGATGGTGCGGTCCTCGATCCGGCCGGTCGCCGGGTCGACCGCGTACAGGACGTGGCTGTGCCGGGGGGTGCCGCCGGTCAGCCACAGGCTGTCCAGGCCGCTGGCCAGGCTGTTGACGCCGGGCAGGCGGGGACCGGCGAGTACCCGGCCGCCCGCGGGCAGCACGCGCACCAGCCCGGCGCCGCCTGCGGCCCGGTGCGTCCCGGCCAGGGCCAGCCCGGGCGGCAGCCGGCTGGCCAAGGCGATCACGCAGCCGGCCGCCCCGAGAGCGAGCAGGACCAGCAGCCCACGGCGCAGCCATCGCACGTCAGCCGACATGGACCCAGCTGGCCACCGAGGGCACACCGGCCACGTCGACCAGGAAGAGCAGGTACCACCCGGGCGGGGCGGAGTTGGCGCTGGCCGGTGCGACCGCGCTCAGCC
>DATCUG010000704.1:0-15516 GCA_036567525.1 Streptosporangiaceae bacterium
GGTCCGGGCTGGCCCGGAAGCCGGCGCTGGCCAGCGCGAGCCGCAGCGGCACGCTCCGCTCGCTGACCGGGCAGGGCACCTGGACGGCGGCGGCGCCACGGCTGGCCGCCCGGCCGGCCAGCCAGGTCAGCAGGCTGTCGATCACGCCGCGGCCGATGGCCCGGCAGGACATCATCAGCAGCGGCACGGTCCACACCCGGTCCTGCCGCCGGTCGATCACGCACCCGCCGACCAGCCCGTCGTCGGCGAACCGGTCCCGCAGCCGCACCGTCATCACGTCGGTCCCGGGCGCGCCGAGCAGGGCCGCGATCGACGCGGCCGGCAGCGCCTGGCCGGCCGAGTTGAACTGGCTGGTCCGCTCGGACAGCTCGTGCAGCCGGGGCACGTCGGCCGGGCTGGCCGGGGCGATGGTGACCTGGGTCTGGCAGGCGCGCAGGAAGTCCTCGTGCGACCCGGTGAAGGCCTGCTCGGCCTGCTGCCGGCGGTGCCGCTGCTGGTACAGCCCGGCCCGGCGGCGGGCTTCGTCGGTCACCTCGGCCGGGCTGAACTCCGGCCAGCCCACCGCCTCGGCCGCGTCCTCCGGGGACAGCACCCGGACCGCGGGCAGCGCCGCGCCGACCTCGGCCCGCTCGTACGGGTCGTCGTCCACGAACGCCAGCGCGTCCACGCTGATGTCCAGGCCGGCCGCGATCCGGGTCAGCGCCTCGGACTTGCGGCCCCAGCCGCACTCGGCCGCGACGAACACGCATCCGGTGGCCTGGGCCGCGTACTCGGCCGCCTCCGGCGGGTTGCGGCTGGCGATGGCGTGCACGATGCCGCGGCGGCCCAGCTCGGCCAGCAGGCTGGCCACGGCTGGGTCGGCGGGCGGGCGGTCCGGCAGCGATTCCAGGTAGGTGCCCCGCAGCAGGGTGTTGTCCAGGTCCCAGACCACGCACTTGACCAGCCCGGCCGTGCTCATGACTGTTCCCGGCACAGGTCCCGTTTCTCCATGGTGATGTGCGTCGCCTCGAATCCGAACTTCCGGTACACGGCGCGCATGCCGAGGTTCCTGGCGTGCACCTTACCGGTGAGCTGACTGAAACCGGCATCAGCTGCCGCACTCAGGACAGCCGTCATCAAGATTTCAGCGACCTGCGCACGCTGCGCTATGTCGGATACTGCCAGTGACCGGAAATTCCCGTACCGGGCGCCGGTCAGCGAGTTGGTCCGGCCGGACAGCCAGGCCCAGCCGACCGGCACGGCCGGGTCGCCCTCGGCCACCGCGACCAGGGTCACTTCGCCCGGCTTGCCCAGCGCCCCGGCCACCCGCTTGCGGTGCAGCGCCGGGTCGGTGATCGCCTCGTCGCCGAACGACACCTGGGCGATCTCCACCTCGAAGCCGGCCAGCGCGTCGAGGTCGGCCTCGGTGGCCGGGCGGATCAGGTAGCCGGTCACCGGCGCCCCAGTCACTGGTTCCCCGGTCACGGGCGCTCCAGGGCCAGCGGCCGGAACACCGTGCCCGCGCAGTCCGGGCAGCCCGCCGCCTTGAGCGCGCCGATGTGCGCCCACTGGGTGGCCGGCCCGACCAGGTGCACCGCGGCGCAGCCGGCGCACCGGTACCGGCGGGTGATCACCCGCCCGTCGGCGGTGTACAGCGGGCCGTCGTACCGGCCGGTGATCAGCGGCGCCGCGCCGGCCACCGAACGCAGGTGGAACAGGTGGCTGGTGCTGCCCAGCACGCCGGCCCCCAGGTACTCGTTGAAACCGGGCAGCAGCGCCCGCACGGCCAGCCCGAGCTGCGTGATCAGCTCCTGGGTGAGCAGCGTCTCGTCCGGGCGGCGGGCGCCGAACGAGAAGAACACATGCTGGCCCGGGTCACCGGCCAGCGCGGCCACCGCCCGGGACAGGAACAGCTCGGCGCCGGCCACCGTGTACGGCGGGTCGGTGAACGCGACCTCGAACTGGCCGGCCAGCCCGGCGGGCAGCGGGTCCCGCAGGTCGTGCTGGCACAGCTCCACCGGGAACGGGGCGCCGGCTAGCTGGCCGCCGATGAACGCGAGCAGGCCGGCGTCGGTGTCCAGCACGGTCAGCCGCCGGATCCGGGCCGGGCTGCCGGGCAGCGCGCAGAACGCGGCCAGCGCCACCGAGGTCAGATCGTCGTCACCGAGCAGGATGATGGCCTTGCCGTCCACCGCCCCGGCCTCGTGCATCCGCAGCACCCGGCGGATCTTGGTGTCCACGGTGCAGTGCGTCTGGTCCAGGTCCAGCCTGGCCCCGGGGATGCCGGCCGACCGCTGCGCCAGCTCGGCGGCGAGCGCGGCGGCGGCGTCCGGGATGACCACGCCGCGGCCGTCGCAGGCCGGGCAGCGCCCGGACAGCGCGCTGTGCCCGCCGCCCGGCCCGGGCGCGTGCAGCGCGGCCCGGCCCGCCTCGGTCAGCCGGACCGGCCGGCCCCGGTCCACCACGCCGTGCTTGCGCAGCTCGTTGCAGACCGCGGTGACCAGCGGGATGGGCAGCTCGGCCAGCCGGCTCACCTCACGGGTGGCCACCGGCTCGCTGCGCGCGATCGCGCGCATCACATCCCTGACCCCTGACCGGCCCTCAGCCAGCCCGACCGCCGAGGCAACCTCGGTGACCACTGCGTCAACATCCATGCGGTACGTTTCTGGCTCGCTGCTCACCGGTGGCAGGTACGGTATTCTCCCACATCATGCCGGGCAACGGAGCATTGCGCGCGCACCCAGCGGCGGCCCCGCAGCAGGCGCGGCCGGCCAAGGTGCTGCACGCCATCGACGCGGCCAGCTCACCGGCCACACCCGTGACCGACCTGGCCCAGCTGACCAGCGCGGCGGCCCGTGCGGTGGCCGCCGGGCAGGGTCACGTGCTGGGCACCAGCCACGTGGTGTTCCCCAACGGCGCCATCACGCTGGTGCTCATCCTGGCCGAGTCACACCTGAGCATCCACACCTGGCCGGAGGAGGACCTGGTCGCGGTGGACTTGTTCAGCTGCGGCGCGATCGACGCCGGCCGGGTGATCAGCGAGCTGGTCCGGCTGCTCCGGCTGGACCGGGTCTCGGTCCGCGCCGTGCCCCGCGGCCAGCCGGGCTGAGCTCAGGCCGGTACGGACAGGGACAGCGCGAACCGGTCCTCCGGGTCGGTCAGCCAGGACCGCAGCGCGAACCCCGCCGCGGCCAGCTCGGCCTCGACCCCGGCCCGGCGGAACTTGGCCGACACCTCGGTCCGCCACTGCTCACCCGCGGCGAACTGGACGGTCAGCCCGATGGCCGGCAGCCGCACCGTCTGCTCCTCGGCCGAGCGCAGCCGCATCTCGATCCACTCCTGGTCCGGGTCCCACACCGCCAGGTGGTCGAACAGCTCCGCGTCGAAGTCCGCGCCGAGCTCGGCGTTGAGCACGGACAGCACGTTCTTGTTGAACGCGGCCGTCACCCCGGCCGCGTCGTCGTACGCGGCCAGCAGCACGGCCGGGTCCTTGACCAGGTCGGTGCCGAGCAGCAGCGCGTCACCGGGCCGCAGCCCGGCCCGCAGCCGGGCCAGGAACGCGGCCCGCTGATCCGGCAGCAGGTTGCCGATGGTGCTGCCCAGGAACGCGACCAGCCGCCGCCCGGCCACCTCCGGCAGGCCCAGGTGCTCCTCGAAGTCGGAGACCACCGCGTGCACGCGCAGGCCCGGGTACCCGGCCTGGACCCGGTGCGCGGCCGCGATCAGCGCGGCCTCGCTCACATCCACCGGCACGTAGCTGCGCAGCGTGCCCGCCGCGCGCAGCGCGTCCAGCAGCAGCCGGGTCTTCTCGGACGAGCCGGAGCCCAGCTCGACCAGGACGGCGGCGCCGGTGGCGGCGGCGATGCCGGGCGCGGCGGCGGCCAGGATGGACCGCTCGGCCCGGGTCGGGTAGTACTCCGGCAGCAGGGTGATCTTCTCGAACAGCTCACTGCCCCGCTCGTCATAGAACCACTTGGGCGGCAGGAACTTGGGGCTGGCCGTCAGGCCGGCCCGGACGTCCGCGCGCAGCGCCCCGGCCAGGAAGCCGTCCGGCAGCATGCGGTCGATGTGCAGTTCGCTGCGGGTGTCGGTCACGGGTCAGGAATCCTTCCGTCGTCCTCGGTGACTCTCGGTTCCGCGTCACGGCTGGGAGAGCGGCCTCACCCCCGCGGCTTCCGTCTTGAGCGCGGTGACCTGGACGCTCCCCGGCCGCCCGGTGAGCACCGACCGGTCCGGCACCGTGATCCAGCCGGGCTCCTCGTCGCTCGGCTCGGAGCCGACGGTGAGCTGGCCGGCCGCGTCCCGGTAGCACAGCGTGTCCCCGGCCGCGGTGGCGGCGATCTGCTGGCCGTCGGTGAGCAGGAGGTTGAACCGGCCGGTGATGCCGTGCCCGTCCAGGTCGGCGATGGTGCCGGCCAGCGCGTCGGCCAGGCCGTCCCCGGCCCGCAGCCGGTGCAGCACCAGCGCCCAGGCCAGCGCCGAGTCGGTCCGCGCCTCGAGCTCGAGCAGTTCCACCGGCGGCAGCGTCGCGGCCAGGGCGGCGGTGGCCCGGGGCCATTCGTTCAGCCTGCCGTTGTGGCTGAAGAGCCAGCGGTCAGCGGCGAACGGAGCGGCAGCGGCCTCCCCGGGGGCCGTGCCGTCGGTGGCCGAGCGGACCGCGGCCAGCAGCGCGCGGGTCCGGGTCACCCGGGCCAGGTCGGCGAATGAGGGGTCGGCCCAGATCGGGCCGGCCCGCCGGTAGCGGGCCGGCACCGGGTCACCGTCGGCGTACCAGCCGGCCCCGAAGCCATCCACGTTCACCGTGCCGTGCCGTTGCTGGCGCGGCGCCCAGGACTGCCGGACCAGCCCGTACGGCGGGTCGCTGAGCACCGCGGCCAGCGTGGCCGGCGGGCCCAGATAGGCCAGGTGGCGGCACATCTGGCCCGGTCACCTGCCCGGCCGTGGGGTTGGCTGCCGTGGCGTTGGCTGCCGTGGGGTTTGCTGTGGCGCGCCGTCGCGGGCGGTGCGGAAGCCGGCGAAGATCTGCCGCCGGACCGGATAGTCCCAGTTGCGGAACGTGCCCCGGCAGGCCACCGGGCCGACCGCGAACGAGCCGCCGCGCAGCACCTTGTAGTCCGGGCCGAAGAACACCTCCGAGTACTCCCGGTACGGCCAGGCGGCGAAGCCCGGGTAGGGCAGGAAATCGCTGCTGGTCCACTCCCACACGTCGCCGATCAGCTGCCGGGCGCCGCACGGCGCCGCGCCCGCCGGGTAGCTGCCGGTGGCGGCCGGCTGCAGGTGCCGCTGGCCCAGGTTGGCCAGCTCCGGCGTGGGGTCCTGGTCTCCCCACGGGAACCGGCGGGACCGGCCGGTGGCCGGGTCGAACCGGGCCGCCTTCTCCCACTCCGCCTCGGTGGGCAGGCGGCGGCCCGCCCACCGGGCGTAGGCCTCCGCCTCGTGGAACGACACGTGCATGACCGGCTCGGCGGGCGGCACCGGCTCGGTCACCCCGAACCGGCGGCGGACCCAGCCGGACCCCTCGCGGCGCCAGAACAGCGGCGCCTCCAGGCCGGCCTGCTGCCGGTGCGCCCAGCCGGCCGCCGACCACCAGCGCGGTTCCGCGTACCCGCCGTCGGCGATGAACGCCTGGTAAGCGGCGTTGCTCACCGGCGCGGCGTCGATGTAGAAGGGCGGCAGGCTGACCGTGTGCGCGGGCCGCTCGTTGTCCAGCGCCCACGGCTCCGACGAGGTACCCATGGTGAACGGGCCGCCGGGCACCTCCACCTCGGCCGGCAGGTGCAGCGCGTCCGCGGGCGGCGGGCCGGGCGGCGCCGCGGTCAGCACCGGCGCGCCCTTGCGGAGCTGGTGGGTGGCCAGCATGGTCTCGTCGTGCTGCTGCTCGTGCTGGGCCACCATGCCGAACGCGAAGCCCTGGGTGACCAGCCGGGAGCCGGTGAACGGGGCCGTCCCGAGCACGTCAAGCACCCGGCCGCGGACCTCGTGCGCGTACGCCCGGGCCTCGGCCGGCGGCAGCAGCGGCAGCGTGGGCCGTTCCACCCGCGGGTGCTCGAACGCGTCGTACAGCGGGTCGATCTCCGGGTGCATCGGCTCCCGCCCGCCGACCGCGCGCAGCAGCCACAGCTCTTCCTGGTTGGCGATGTGCGCCAGGTCCCAGACCAGCGGGGACATCAGCGGCGAGTGCTGCCGCACCAGGTCGGCCTCGTCCACCGCGTCGGTCAGCAGCTGGGTGCGCTCCCGCGCGGTCAGCAGGTTGCCTGCGATCAGCTCGCGGAGCCCGTCGGCTCCGCTGTCCGCCGCCGGGCGGGTCGCGTCCGGGGTCGGCGTGGCTGTCATCTGTGCTCCTTCGGGTTGTCGTCGGGCAGCCGGATGTCATGCAGGTAGCGCAGGATGTGCGCCGGGCTTTCCGTCCCGCGCGCCTCGTCGAGCAGGTCGTCGGCCGGGCACCGGCCGGGCAGCACGTAACGGTTGGTGTACTCGGCCACCGCAGCCCGCACGCCGGGTGGCGCGCCGAGCCGGGCCAGTGCCTCGTCGGCCGCGGCGAAGCACTTCCGGGCGGCCGCGGACAGCTGCGGGTCGTCCAGGCCGAACCGGGCGGCGCGCAGCCACAGCTCGTCCGGGGTGCCGCACAGCGGCGCCGTCGCGGCCATCGCGGCCTGCGCCGCGACCGGGTCGTCGAGCAGCGCGGACACCACCGCGGTGGGCACGATCCAGCCGTCGCCGGGCTGCGCGTCGATCACCCGCAGCTCCAGGTGACCGCGCGGCCGGACCGGCGGGAACAAGGTGGACATGTGGTAGCTGAGATCGTCCGCGGTCGGCCCCGGGCTGGCCGCGCCGCGCACCCAGTCCCGGAACGTGAGGCCGGACGGCGCGACCCACCGGTCCGACCCGGGCTCGCGCAGGCACATCACGTCGGCGTTCAGGACGTAGCGGGCCCAGGCGGCCCGCGGGTCGCCGTCATCGGGCCAGCCGTTCCCGTTGGGCTGCGCGGTGGGGACGGCGTTGGCCGGGGCCCGGGTGCGCCCCGGGTCGAGCCGGAACCAGACCGCCTGCCGGGTCGACTTCCAGCCGGACGGGCGGCCGCCGCGGAACGGGGAGTTGGCGAACGCGGCCACCAGGACGGGGCCGAGCGCGTGCAGCAGGTGCCAGCGCCAGCGGAAGCCCGCGGGCCCGCCGCGATCCTCCCCCGCGTCCACGCAGACCTGCACCGACGCGGTGCTGCACATCATCACGCGGCCCCACGGGCCGCTGCGGTCGAAGAATTCCTCCATGGCCGCGTAGCGCGGCTGATCAAGCACACGCCGTGGCGGCCGGAGCGGGTCGAGGCCATGCCCCGCGAGGCTGAGCCCGGCCGGCGCGATGGCCTGCCGCACCGCGGCGAGGTCAGAACGCGCGGCGGCCACGCAGCCGCCCAGGCCGGACGCGGGCGCGGAACTCAGCTCAACCTGGCCGCCGGGCTCGGTAGTCAGCCGTCCCCGGCCAGGGAGCGCTCCGGGCTGGTCCAGGCGGGCGAGGGCCCGCGCCACCCGCTGCTGGTCGACGGGACGAGCCGGGTCGCGGCCATCACAGACCAGCCACTCCAGCTCGACGCCGACCTGCCCGGGTGGGCCGGTCTTGAAGCAGATCCCGTGCGCTTGCTCTTCGGCCTGGCGCTCGGTGAGCGGCGGGCCGGCCAGCCGAGCGTCGTTGCCGCGCTCAGAGGTCATCTATCGGGCCCCGTCCGGGTCGGGTGTTGACCGGCCACGTTGTAGGAAACGAACTCCCTGCCGCTGCAATTCCGCTCCGCCCCGCTCAAAATTCCACCCTGCCATACCCTGGGAGGCACAGCCCATACACCCCAGGGGGAGGCCGGAGTGGTTGATGCGTGACGTCGACGTCATCGTCGTCGGCATGGGCCCCGGCGGGGAGGACGCCGCCGAGCGGCTGGCCGACGCGGGCCTGTCCGTGGCGGGTGTGGACGACCGGCTGGTCGGCGGGGAGTGCCCGTACTGGGGCTGCGTCCCGTCCAAGATGATGATCCGCGCGGCCAACCTGCTGGCCGAGGCGCGCCGCATCCCGGGCATGGCCGGATCGGTGCAGGTGCAGCCGGACTGGGCGCCGGTAGCCCGCCGGATCCGGGTGGAAGCCACCGACGACTGGGACGACAAGGTGGCCGTGGACCGGTTCACCGGCAAGGGCGGGCAGTTCTTCCGCGGCCACGGCCGGCTCACCGCGCCGGACCAGGTCACCGTGGGCGACCAGGTGCTCCGGGCGCGCCGCGCCATCCTGCTCAACCCCGGCACCGAGCCGGCCGTGCCGCCGGTCGACGGCCTGGCCGGCACGCCGTACTGGACCAACCGGGAAGCCATCGAGGCCACCGAGGTGCCCGGCTCGCTGGTGGTGCTGGGCGGCGGCCCGGTCGGCGTGGAGCTGGCCCAGGTGTTCGCCCGGTTCGGCGCCCGGGTGACCGTGCTGGAAGGCAGCCGGCATCTGGTCCCCTCCGAGGAGCCGGAGGCGTGTGAGCTGCTCCAGGACGTGTTCGCCCGGGACGGCATCGACGTGCGCTGCGGGGCCACCGCCGAGGCGGTGCGGCACGACGGCGGCCGGTTCGCGGTGACCCTGGCCGATGGGGCCGGGCAGGTCAGCGCGGACGCGCTGCTGGTGGCCACCGGGCGGCGCACCGACCTGGCCGGGCTCGGCGTCGGCGTGCTCGGCGTGGACGAGACCGGGCGCACCATCCCGGTGGACGACCACCTGCGGGTGGCGCCCGGGGTGTGGGCCATCGGCGACGTCACCGGGCACGGCGCGTTCACCCACATGTCCATGTACCAGGCCAACATCGCGATCGCCGGCATCCTCGGCGAGCCGGCGCCGCCCGCCGAGTACCACGCGGTGCCCCGGGTCACGTTCACCGACCCGGAGATCGGGTCGGTCGGGCTGACCGAGGCGCAGGCCCGTGAGCAGGGCATCACCGTGCGCACCGGCCTGGCCAAGGTGCCCGAGTCGGCGCGCGGCTGGATCCACAAGGTGGGCAACGACGGCTTCATCAAGCTGGTGGCCGACGCGGACCGGGGCATCCTGGCCGGCGCCACGTCGGTCGGGCCGGCCGGCGGCGAGGTGCTCAGCCTGCTCACGCTGGCCGTGCACGCCCGGGTCCCGGTGCGCCGGCTCCGCGAGATGATCTACGCATACCCCACCTTCCACCGGACTATCGAGTCAGCGCTCCAGGCGCTGGGCTGACGGCAGGCTTTCCCCGCCCGCTCACCGTCCAGAAGCTGGGCAGGGCCAGGCAGACGGCGCCGACCGCGGCCACGCAGAGCAGGCCGCCGGAGGTGGCCGCGACCCGGGGCGTGGTCACGCTGGCCACCCCGCCGGCCCGCAGCTGCCCGGCCGAGGGCCCGATGCTGTAGCTGAGCATTTCCACCCCGGCCAGCCGGCCGCGCAGCTCGTCCGGGATGGTCTGGTTCCACAGCGTGTCCCGGAAGATGCCACTGACCATGTCGGCCGCGCCCGCCGCGAACAGGCAGCCCAGCGCCACGGCCAGGTCCGGGGCCAGGCCGAACCCGGTGATGGCCAGGCCCCAGCCGGCCGCGGCCAGCGCGATGGCCCGGCCGTACCGGTGCACCCGGCCAACCCAGCCGCCGGTGGCCGACACGGCCAGCGCCCCGGCCGACGGGGCGGCGAACAGCAGCCCGGTGGCCCAGGATGCGTGCAGCCCGGCCGCGATGAACGGGATCAGCGCGTTCGGGTAGGCCAGCGTCATCGCGGCCAGGTCGGCCAGGTACGAGCCGAGCAGGTCGCGGCGCCGCCAGGCGTACCGCAGGCCGGACAGGATGGCGCGTGGCCCGGGGCCGGGCGGGTGGTCCCCGGCGGCCGGCGGCGGCAGCGGCCTGAGCCGGAGCAGCAGCAGGAAGGAGACCGCGAAGCTGGCCGTGTCGAAGCCGTAGACCCAGCCCGCGCCGGGCCCGGCCGCGATCGCGCCGCCCACCGTGGCGCCGATGATGGCGCCCGCGTCGCCGGAGATCGACAGCAGCGCCGCGGCCGCGGCCAGCTGCTGGCGGGGCACCGTGCGCGGGATGGCCGCCTCCAGCGATGGCCGCTGCAGCGCGGTCAGCATGCTCATCGCGGCGGCCAGCGCGTACAGCGGCCACACCGCCGGATGCGGCGCCACCGCGTTGCCGGCCAGCGCGGCGGCCAGCAGCCCGAGCCCGGCCTCACACCAGCGGAGCAGCCGCCGCCGGTCCAGCCGGTCGGCCAGCACGCCGCCGTACAGGCCGAACACGACCAGCGGGATCAGCTCGGCCACGCCGAGCAGGCCGACCGCGAACGCCGACCCGGTGAGCTGCCGGGCCTGCACCAGCAGCGCCACATCGGTGGCCTGGGTGCCGAACAGGGTGACGCTGCGGCTGGCGTACAGCACCCGGAAGCTCGCCTGGCCGCTGCCGCGCAGCGGGGAAACATCCATCCGCAGCAGGCTGCGGCTCATCCAGCGTGTCTCCCCCGGTCGGCTGCCCGCACGCTAACACCGCGCCCCGCCCAGGGTCACCGCATTTTCCCCCCGCCTAGCCCCAGCTATCACCCCGGATGCGCGCCCAGCCCCCACTCATCACCCCGGATGCACGCGGCCCGCACTCATCACCCCGGGGGCATGGCATTTTGCGAGGTTTGTCCGGTTCGAGCGGTACAGCGGGGTGATGAGTGCCGCCGCCGGATGCGGCCCCGCGGGCAGGCGCCCCGGGCGGATGCGGTTAGCCAGCCGGCTGGTGCGGGGGGAAGCCGGGCAGGCTGCCCGGGCGCAGGCCCTGAGTGTCGGCTACCTGGCGGAGCAGGGCGATCAGCTCGGCACGCTGCTCGCCGGTCAGGCCGGCGCTCATCTGCTGCTCGTGCTCGGCGGCGACCGCCTGGACCTGGGCCAGCACGGCCCGGCCCTGGCCGGTCAGGTACAGCGCGTGCGAGCGCCGGTCCTCGGGGTTGCGCCTGCGCTCGACCAGGCCGAGTTTCTCGAGCTCGTCGACCAGGAAGACCATCCGGGTCGCGTTGATCCCGAGCATCGCGGCCAGGGCCTGCTGCGACCGGCCCTCGCTGGCCGCCAGCCGGACCAGCATCCCGGCCTGCCGCTGCTCCAGCCCCAGCGGCTGCAGCCGCTCGCCGAACTGGCGCGCGCCGTGCATGCCCAGCTGGACCAGGAGGAAGGCGAGGCTGCCGGCAGTGTCCAGGGCGCCGTCGTCCACCGCGCAATACTATCAGTCAGTAAAATACTTGCGACTTGAAATCATCCTTGCTAGAAACAATCTCAGGTCGTTAAGAATTAGCTCCCTGCCGACTGGAGGTCGCGGAAATGTCCGGAGCATCTGTCGCGTCCCGCTCCCCCGCGGGCACCCGGCTCAGCACGGACGAGGTGATCCGGCGGGCCAGCCTGGGCACCGCGGTCGCCCTGCTGGTCCAGTACGGGCTCGGCATGTGGGTGAACCTGTATGTCACGATCCCGGCCCGGGATCAGGGCGGCGGCGAGTTCACCGCGATCGGCCGGGCCCTGGCGCACGGGCCGGCCGGGCTGGCGGTGCACACCGGTCTCGGGCTGCTGCTGCTGGTGGGCTCGATCGTGCCGGTGATCCGCGCGGTGACCGCGCGGCGGCCCGCGCTGATCGTGACCTCAGTGCTGAGCCTGCTGGCCGTGCTGGGCGCCGCGGCCAGCGGGGCGGCGTTCGTGAACGCCGGGGCCAGCGGCGCGTCGCTGGGCATGGCCCTGCTCACCGCGGTGGCGCTGCTCGGCCAGGTGGTGAACCTGTTCCTGCTGGCCGGGAGCCGGACCGCCGACGGCCGGCCCGCGCGCGGCTGAACCACGCGCGGGCCGGCGACCTCAGCCGCCTACGACGCAGGGCACGTCCCACGGGTCATAGCTCTGGCAGACCGCGGCCGGGTTGCGGAAGATCCCGATCGACGGCAGCGCCACGCCCTCCGAGTTGAACAGGGTGAGGTTGGCGTTCGGCGTGCCGATGCCGGCGCCGGGTTCCCACGGCACGCCCGGGATCCAGTCCGGCGCCCAGTAGAACAGCCCGGCGCCGAGCCCGTCCGGGACCTGGGCCAGGATGGACACCTCATCGGTGACGAAGGACAGCTGCCCGCCCGGGCTGGCCGGGTAGCCGGGCGACAGCTGGCTGGGCTCCCAGACGAAGTTGCCGGTGCTGTCCCCGATCGGGCTGTTGCCGTTGGCCAGCGTCCACGGGTACTGGGTCTCCGATATGACGATCTTCTTGTGGAACTGGGTGGCCAGCGCGTCCACGTTCTGCCGCATGGCCGAGATCGCGCCGTGGAAGAACGGGTAGTAGGACAGCCCGATCACGTCGAACGGCACGCCCTTGGCCACCAGGTTCTGGTAGAACGCCTGGCTCAGGCTGTTGTTGCCGCCCTGGTCGTAATGCATCATGATCAGCAGCTGATGGCCCGGCGGGTTGCCCGCCCGGGCCCCGGCCACCCCCGCCTTGAGCAGCGTGGCCAGGTTGTCGTAGTCCGCCGGGTTGGACGGGTCGTTGACCTGGCCGACCGGCCACAGGATGCCGTTCCGGATCTCGTTGCCGATCGAGACCATGTCCACCGGGGTGCCCTGCCTGGCGAACGCCGAGATCACCTGCTGCGTATAGGACTGCACGGTCGCGGTGAGCTGGGCCAGGTCCTGGCCCTGCCAGGCGGCCGGGATGTTCTGGTGCTGCGGGTCGGCCCAGAAGTCGGAGTACATGATGTCCAGGTAGATCTTCATCCCGGCCGCGCGCACGCTGCGGGCCAGGGCCAGGTCGCTGGCCAGGTCGCTGTACCCGGGCGGCGGGTTTACCCAGAGCCGCATCCGGACGAAGTTGGCCCCGTTCTCGCGCATGATCTGCACCGGGGGCTGCTGCTGGCCGTGGTAGGTGAACTTCGCCCCGGCGGCCAGTTCCTGCGGGGTGAACGAGAGGTCGCCGCCGAAGTCCATCCCGGCCGCGGCCGGATCCGGCCCGTACGTCCGGAACTCGCCCACGCACACGTCGGCGCCAGTGCCGCTGTACACGGTGATCTCGGCGTACCGGGCCTGGGTGCCCCGGGGCAGCGGGATGTACATCGGGTTGCCCGGGTCCAGTGCGACGTTGCTGGCGGCCGGCACGGTCTGCCAGTTACCGGACGTGGCCGCGGTCTTGATTCTGGCGCTGGCCGACGGGCTGGCCGAGTCGAGGGTGATGCCCAGGTCGCTGAGCGAGCGGACCTGGCCCAGATCGACGGTGAGCGTGCCGGTCCACGCCGAAGTGCACCAGTCGGTGCCCGCATCCCCGTCGACCGCGTTCGACGCCGGGTGGCCCGATTCGGTGGAGTCGGCGCTGGCCGATCCGGACAGGGCCCAGTTCACCGTGGGCACCGCGCCGGGTGAGCCGTTCCCCGCGGCCTGCACGTGGGCCGCCGAACTGGTCAGCAGCGGCACGAGCAGGACAGCGGGCACCGCGGTCACCGCCAGCCGGTGGCTTAACCCCTGGCGGGTGGCCCGGGTCAGGTACCGGGAGAGTCTGTGCCGGGGCGCATCATGCATGGTGATCTCCGTTCTGCTGGCCGCTGCGGCGCGGCTTGAACCCGTGGCCCCCGGCACGGACCGAGCGTGACCCGACGCAATCGCACATGGCCGGACGTAACCGCACACGAGGACTCATCCCGAACCTTAGAGCCAGGGTCAGCCCCGGGCAATGCTGGGCGCACCCAGTCAGTGGCCGGCCGGCTGGCCCGGCGCTACGGGCGGTAGTTTGGTGCCCGACAGGAGGGCGTGCGGATGAGTGGTGTGCAGCATCTGGTCCAGTCCGGGCCGCTCATTCTGGCTGCGCCGATAGCGGCCGCGGCGGGCGCGCTCACCTTCCTGTCACCGTGCTGCCTGCCCCTGGTGCCTGGCTATCTGTCCTACGTGACCGGCATGTCCGGGACCGACGCCCAGCGGACGGCCGCCTCCGGGCAGACCGCCGCGGTGGCGTCGGCGCCCGCATCCGGGGTGGCCGCGGCGGGCGGCAGCGTCAGCGTGGCCGCGCCGGCCGCGGGCGTGGCCACCGGCGGCACCGCACCGGCACCGGCCCGCGGCCGCACCCTCCTCGGCACGCTGCTGTTCGTGCTCGGTTTCTCGCTGGTGTTCGCCACCGAAGGACTGGCGTTCGGCAGCCTCGGCCTGGTGCTGCAGCGGCACTCGGCCGGGCTGACCCAGGTGCTGGGCGCGCTGACCATCGTGCTCGGCCTGCTGTTCGCCGGGGTGTTCGACCGGTTCCCGATGACCGGGCGGATCGCCCGGCCCTCGTTCCGGCCGCGGGCCGGGCTGGCCGGCGCGCCGCTGCTCGGCGTGCTGTTCGCGCTGAGCTGGACCCCGTGCGTCGGCCCCACCCTGAGCGCGGTGCTGACCATGTCCTTCACCTCCGGCACCGCGGTGCGCGGCGCCCTGCTGGCCTTCATCTACGGGCTGGGGCTCGGCATCCCGTTCCTCATCGTGGCGTTCGCGTTCCAGCGCGGGATGACCGCGTTCCAATGGGCCCGGCGGCACGCCAAGCTGATCAGCCGGATCGGCGGCGGGCTGCTGGTGCTGGTCGGCCTGCTCGAGGTGACCGGCGCTTGGACCGCCGCGCTCACCTGGCTCAAGGTGCACTGGATCGGCGGCTACCAGGCACCGCTGTAAGCCGCCGCGATCCCAGCCCCGGCAGCGGCTAGCCGCGCGGCGGGAGCGGCGGGCGGACCCGGGACGGGCGGGTGGAGTAGTCCGGCGGCTCGGCCGCGGGCCGGGCTTCGAGCTGTTCCACGGCCAGCCGGGTCGCCGCCTCCAGCTGGGGATCCCGCCCCGCCGCCCAGTCGTCCGGCGAGATGATCACCTCGGTGTCCGGGTCCACGCCGTGGTTCTCCACACCCCAGCCGAGCCCGTTCAGCCAGATGGCGTACCGGGGCACGGTCATCGAGGTGCCGTCGACCAGCCGGAACGGGTCGCCGATCCCGATCACCCCGCCCCAGGTGCGGGCGCCCACCACCGTGCCGAGGCCGAGGATCTTGATGGCCGCGGTGACCATGTCGCCGTCCGACCCGGCGTTCTCGTCGGCCAGCGCGACCACCGGGCCGCGCGGCACGTCCTTCGGGTAGCTGACCGGCTGCATCCAGCGCGGCATGTCCCAGCCCATGAGGCGCCGGGCCAGCTTCTCCACCACCAGCTCGGACACGTGCCCGCCGCGGTTCATCCGGATGTCCATGATCAGCGTGTCCCGGGCCATCTCCACCCGCAGGTCCCGGTGGAAGTGCGCCCACCCCTCACCCATCATGTCCGGGATGTGCAGGTAGCCGGCCCGGCCACCGGACAGCTCACGGACCAGCCGCCGGTTGCCCGCGACCCAGTCCTGGTAGCGCAGCCGGCGCTCGCTGGACAGCGGGGTCACCGCGAACCGGCGGACCTGGCCGGCCGGGCTGGCCACGGTCAGCTCGACCGGCTTGCCGGCCGCGCCGACCAGCAGCGGCCCGGGGCCGGCCTGCGGATCCACCGGCCGGCCGTCCACCGCGAGCAGGATGTCCCCAGGCTGCACCACCGTG
>DATCUG010000705.1:0-15969 GCA_036567525.1 Streptosporangiaceae bacterium
ACCAGCCCGGTGATGCCTTCCATGCCCGCGCTGACGTAGACGCGTCGGCCTGGTTGCCCGGTCATGCCGCGCTGCCGTGGCGCTCCCGGGCGTACGCGTCGAGCCGTCTCAGTTCATCGTCGTAGATGCGGCGCAGCGCCCGCGGCGCGAACAGCCGCTCGAAGAACCCGCCAATCCCGCTGGCGCCCCGCCACGTGGTGGAGATCTGGACCCGGCAGGCACTGTCCTGCGGGGTCACCGTCCACGTGGTCACCGACGACGACAGCGTGTCCGACTCGGTGAGCACCCGGCCCGGCTCGGGCTCGGTGACCTGCGTCCGGAGCTCGCGGGTGCGCCCGCCCGCGGTGAACTTGAACCGGGTGACCGTGCCGGTGCCGACGCCGCCCGACTCCACCTGGAAGTCGGAGAACTGGGGCGGCAGGAAGTTCGCATGATGGTCGCGGTGGTCCGCTATGTAGCCGTAGACCTCGGGCGCGGGAGCGCCCACCGTCCGCTCGGCGGACACGGAAATAGGTGCCATGCCTCCCTAACTACCACGGACCGGGCGGCGGCTCCCGCCGGACACTTCCCGGGCATGGACCTCGAGGGCGCGACGCTGGCGGCCTTAGTCAGCCGCTCACGTCGAAGTCGCCCAGCACCTTGTGCGGGCGGATCCGGACCACCAGTTCGCCCGGCACCGCGTTGCGCCGGCCGAATTCTGCGCCGCGTTCCGGGCCCATGTACCGGGCGCCGATCGCGGTCGCGGTGCGGACCAGCTCAGCCGGGTCCTCGGACAGCTCGGCCACTCCCTGAATCTGGACGAAGGCGTACGGCGGCTGCTCCAGGTCCACGCAGATCGCGGTGCGCGGGTCGCGGGCCAGCGCCCGGCCCTTGGCGGTGTCCTTACCGGTGTTGAACACCAGCTCGCCGCCGTCCAGGACGAACCAGACCGGGGTGACCAGCGGCTGCCCGCTGGCCGAGGCGTAGCTCAGCTTCCCGGTCCTGGTGCCTTCGGAGAGGAAGGCGCGTACCTGAGGGTCGGCGAGTGACAGCACCCGGTCAGTCTAGGCAGGGCGAGCAGGCCGGCGGCTGATCAGATCATGTCCCAGGGCACGGACTCGTAGATCTCGCCGACCGCCTTGGCCAGCGCCACCGAGCCGGGCAGCTCCGCCGGGCCGATCCGGCTGACCGGCGCGACGCCATGGGAGTTCGTGACGATCGCCGCGCGGAACGCCGCCAAGCTGGCCAGCCGGACCGGGCCGCGCCGGGTGGCCAGGCCGGCCCCGGCTAGCCGGGGCTCGACCAGCTGCCACGTGATGCCGGCCAGGCAGGGCGCGTCCGGCCAGGTCAGCATGCTGCCGTCGGAGAACGCGATGTTCGTGATCGCGCCCTCGGCGATGACCCCGTCCGGCCCGGTGAGCAGCGCGTCGTCGAAGCCTGCCCGCACCGCGGCCCGGCCGTAGTACGTCTGGCCGACGTCCCCGGTGTGCTTGATGTGCGGCACCGGGCGCTGATACGGGACCGGCATCAGCCGCTGCTGATCGGCGGGTGGCTGAGCGGGCGGCCGGACGGTGACCATGATGGCCGGGGCCGGGTCGGCGGCCGGCCAGTAGACGATGACCCGGACCGACGCGTCGGCGGTCTCGCCGAGCGCGTGCCGGATGTGCGCCCGGACCTGGTCACCGTCCAGGCCGTGGCCGAACAGTTCCCGGGTGGCCGCGTCCAGCCGGGCCAGGTGCAGCGCCAGGCCGCGGGTCCGCTGCTGGCGGACCTGCATGGCGGTGAAGTGCCCGTACGGCCCGAGCAGGTGGTCCCGCAGTTGCTCAGCGGTCGCTTCGCGGCCGTTGACGTCGACCCGGACCGGGGTACCTGGCACGGTCCTACGGTAACCGCAGCCCGGTCAGACCCGCTCCATGATCGTCGCGGTCGACATGGCCCCGCCCGCGCACATGGTGACCAGCGCGACAGCGGCGTCACGCCGCTCGAGTTCGTGCAGCGCGCTGGTGATCAGGCGGGCGCCGGTGCTGCCCACCGGGTGGCCGAGCGCGATCGCACCGCCGTTGACGTTCACCCGGTCCGGGTCGGGCTGGTGCACCTGCTGCCAGGACAGCACCACCGAGGCGAACGCCTCGTTGACCTCGAACAGGTCGATGTCGCCGATCATCATCCCGGCCCGGGCCAGCACCCGTTCGGTGGCTGTCACCGGCCCGTCCAGGTGGTAGTACGGCTCCGCGCCGATCAGGCACTGGGCCAGGATCCGGGCCCGCGGCCGCAGGCCGAGCTGGCCGGCCTGGTCCGCGTCGAGCAGCAGCACCGCGGCCGCGCCGTCGGAGATCTGCGATGACGTGCCCGCGGTGTGCAGCCCGCCGTCCAGCACCGGGCGCAGCCGGGCCAGCGCCTCGGCGCTGGTCTCGCGCAGGCCCTGGTCCCGGTCCACCACCTGGGTTTCCCCGGTCGGCTGGTGCTCCTCATCCAGCACCGGCGCCTTGACCGGGATGATCTCCTGCTCGAACCAGCCCTGCGCCCACGCGTGCTGCGCCCGGGTCTGTGAGCGCAGCCCGAAGTCGTCCAGGTCCGCCCGGGTCAGCCCGCGGCGCCCGGCGATCCGTTCCGCCGCGACGAACTGGTTCGGCAGGTCGATGTCCCACGAGGCGGGCCGGGGCGTGCCCACGTCCGTGCCCCGGTTGGCGCCGAGCGGCACCCGGGTCATCGCCTCCACCCCGCAGGCCAGGCCGGCCGTGATGGCGTCCGCCGCGATCAGCCCGGCCACCACGTGCACGGCCTGCTGGGCCGAGCCGCACTGCGCGTCCAGGGTCAGGCAGCCGGCCTGATATGGCAGCCCGGCGTGCAGCCAGGCGGTCCGGGTGACATTGCTGGACTGCTCGCCGGCCTGGGTCACGCATCCGCCGGCCACCTGCTCGACGCGGGCCGGGTCCAGGCCGGCCCGGTCCAGCAGGCCGGCCTGTGCCGCGCCCAGGATCTCGGCCGGGTGCAGCCCGGACAGCACTCCGCCCCGCTTGCCGATCGGGGTGCGCGCCGCAGCTACGATCACCGGATTACCCACGGCGTTCCTCCCGGAAAGCTTGATCAGCAGTAGAACGTGTTCCCAAAACGGGCGCCCGCGGCTGTTCACGTGTTCAGTCCAGCGTGGTTGAATCCAACTAGAACACGTTATAGCGGAGGCAGCAATGGCCGAGCCCAGCATCCCGCCAGGTTTCGACTTCACTGACCCTGACCTGTACGTGGACCGGGTGCCGGCGGAAGAGCTGGCTGAACTGCGCCGCACCGCCCCGGTCTGGTGGAACGCGCAGCCGCGCGGCGCCTCCGGCTTCGACGACGAGGGCTACTGGGTGGTCACCAAGCACGCGGATGTGCTGGAGGTATCCCGGGCCAGCGATATCTACTCCAGCCAGCAGAACACCGCGATCATCCGGCACGGCCAGCCGGTCACCGACGAGGCGCTGGCCATGATGCAGCTCATCCTGCTCAACCTCGACCCGCCGCAGCACACCAAGCTGCGCGGCATCGTGTCCCGCGGCTTCACGCCGCGGGCGATCAAGAATCTCCGCGAAGCGCTGACCGCCCGTGCCGAGGCGATTGTGCATAACGCCATGAGCGAAGGTTCGGGTGACTTCGTCAGCGACGTGGCCTGCGAGCTGCCGTTGCAGGCCATCGCGGAACTGCTCGGCATCCCGCAGGAAGACCGCCGCAAGGTGTTCAACTGGTCGAACGAGATGGTCGGCTACGACGACCCGGAGTTTGACGGGGACCCGCAGCTCGCCGCGGCCGAGCTGGTCGGCTACAGCATGGCCATGGCCGAGGAGCGCAAGGGCTGCCCGCGGGACGACATCGTCACCAAGCTGGTACACGCCGAGGTGGACGGCGGTCACCTGTCATCGGACGAGTTCGGCTTCTTCATGATCCTGCTCTCGGTGGCGGGCAACGAGACCACCCGGAACGCGATCTCGCACGGGATGCTGGCCCTGCTGGACCACCCCGAGCAGTGGGAGCTGTACAAGGAGCAGCGCCCAGAGACCGCCGGGGACGAGATCGTCCGCTGGGCCACCCCGGTGACCGTGTTCCAGCGCACCGCGCTGGCGGACGCCACGCTGGGCGGCCAGCAGATCAAGAAGGGCCAGCGGGTCGGCTTGTTCTACCGGTCGGCCAACTTCGACGAGGACGTGTTCGACCACCCGGAGCGGTTCGACATCCTGCGCAACCCCAATCCGCACCTGGGTTTCGGCGGCACCGGCACGCACTACTGCATCGGGGTGAACCTGGCCAAGCTGGAGATCGAGCTGATCTTCAACGCTATCGCCGACGCCATGCCGGGCATCCGCAAAGCCGGTGCGCCGGAGCGGCTCCGGTCCGGCTGGCTCAACGGCATCAAGCGGCTGCCGGTCGCCTACGCGTAAGGTGCGGTTGATGTCAGCGCCGAACATCCCGCCCGGATTCGACTTCACCGACCCCGACCTGTGCGTGCGTCGGGTCCCGGCCGAAGAACTAGCCGAGCTGCGCCGGGCCGCCCCGGTCTGGTGGAACGCGCAGCCGCGTGGCGCCTCCGGGTTCGACGACGAGGGCTACTGGGCGGTCACCCGGCACGCGGACGTGCTGCACGTCTCCCATCACAGCGACATCTACTCGAGCGAGGCGCAGACCGCGCTCATCCGCTACGCGCAGCCGGTCACCGAGGAATCCCTGCAGCTCTCCCGGCTCATCCTGCTCAACCGCGACCCGCCCGGCCACACCAAGATGCGCGGCATCGTGTCCCGGGGCTTCACCCCGCGGGCCATCGGCAGCCTGCGGCAGGCGCTGGCCGACCGGGCCAGGCAGATCGTGACCGCGGCCATCGCGGACGGGACCGGTGACTTCGTCACCGACGTAGCCTGCGAACTGCCGCTGCAGGCCATCGCCGAACTGCTCGGCGTGCCGCAGCAGGACCGCCGCAAGATATTCGACTGGTCCAACCAGATGGTCGGCTCGGACGACCCGGACTACCAGGCCGAGACGATGACCGCTGGGGCCGAGCTGATCGGCTACAGCCTGCAGCTGGCCGAGCAGCGCCGGGCCTGCCCGCGGGACGACATCGTCAGCACGCTGATCCGGGCGGACGTCGATGGCGAGGCGCTGACCCCGGACGAGTTCGGCTACTTCATGATCCTGCTGGCCGTGGCCGGGAACGAGACCACCCGGAACGCGATCTCGCACGGCATGCTGGCCTTCCTGGATCACCCGGAGCAGTGGGAGCTGTACCGGGCCGAGCGGCCGGACACAGCGGTGGACGAGATCGTCCGCTGGGCCACCCCGGTGACCGTGTTCCAGCGCACCGCACTGACCGACACGGTGCTGGGTGGCCAGCCGATCAAGGCGGGCCAGCGGGTTGGGATCTTCTACCGGTCGGCCAACTTCGACGAGGACGTGTTCGACCACCCGGAGCAGTTCGACATCCTGCGCCGCCCCAACCCGCACCTCGGGTTCGGTGGCATGGGTACGCACTACTGCCTGGGCGCCAATCTGGCCCGGCTGGAGATCGAGCTGATCTTCAATGCGGTCGCCGATGCCATGCCGGACATCAGCAAGGCGGGCCAGGCAGAGCGGCTCCGCTCCGGCTGGCTGAACGGCATCAAGCGCCTCCCGGTCCGCTACCGCTAGCCGCTGCCCCGTTGAGCTGGGTTTGGTCAGCCTGGCGTGCTGGCCACCACCCACATGGAGAAGTACTGGGAGCCGCCGCCGTAGGCGTGGCCCAGTGCGGTCCGGGCGCCGTCCACCTGGTGCTCGCCGGCCTTGCCCATGACCTGCAGCGCCGACTCGGCGAACCGGAGCAGCCCGGACGCGCCGATCGGGTTGGAGCTGAGCACCCCGCCGGACGGGTTCACTGGCAGCGAGCCGCCGATCTCGGTCTCGCCGGCTTCGGTCATCCGCCAGCCCTCCCCGGGCGCGGCGAAGCCCAGGTTCTCCAGCCACATCGGCTCGAACCAGGAGAACGGCACGTAGATCTCGGCCGCGTCGATCTCCCGGGCCGGCTCGGTGATGCCCGCATCCCGCCACAGCGCGGCCGCGCCGTCCGCGCCGGCCCGCGGGTTGACGTGGTCCTTGCCGGAGAACATGGTCGGCTCGGTGCGCATCGAGGTGGCCCGGATCCAGGCCACCGGGTGGCCCGCGGCCGCGCGGTCCCGGCCCGCCGCCGTGTCGCCGATGACCACCGCGCACGCGCCGTCTGAGGATGGGCAGGTCTCGTCGTAGCGGACCGGGTCCCACAGCATGGGTGAGGCCTGCACCTTCTCCAGCGTGATGTCCGCCTGCTGCAGGTGGGCGTAGGGGTTGCGGGCGCCGTTGCGCCGGTCCTTGACCGCCACCATGGCGCCGATGTGCCGGGGTGCGCCGCTGCGCCGGATGTAGGACCGGACGTGCGGCGCGAAGTAGCCGCCCGCGCCGGCCACCAGCGGCATGCTGAACGGCGGCGCGATCGACAGCGCCCACATCGCGTTCGACTCGGACTGCTTCTCGAACGCGACGGCCAGCACCCGGTGGTGCACCCCGGCCTCGGCCAGGGTGGTGGCGACGATCCCGGTGGCCCCGCCGACCGAGCCCGCGGTGTGCACCCGGAGCAGTGGCTTGCCGACCGCGCCGAGCGCGTCGGCCAGGTACAGCTCGGGCATCATCACGCCCTCGAACAGGTCGGGCGCCTTGCCCAGCACAACCGCGTCGATGTCGGCCAGGGTGAGCCCGGCGTCGGCCACGGCCCGGTCCACCGCCTCGCGGCACAGCCCGGCGATGGACACGTCGGCCCGCCGGGACCGGTGCCGGGTCTGGCCCACGCCGAGCACCGCGGCCTGCTGTTTCATCTCAGCGTGCCTCCATCATGCAGACGAGGTTCTGCTGCAGGGCCGGGCCGCTGGTGGCGTGGCCCAGCGCGCGGTCCGCCTGGCCGGCCGTGATGGCCCGGGCGGCCAGGCCGATCCGGGCCAGGCCGGCCGCGAACATCGGGTTGCCGCACAGCGCCCCGCCCGACGGGTTGATCTGGGTGTCCGCGCCGAGGCCCAGCGCCGAGCGCAGGATGAGCTCCTGGTGGGTGAACGGGGCGTGCAGCTCCGCCACGTCGATGGCCGGCCCGGCCCCGGCCGCGCGGCCGGCCGCGGCCGCGGACGGTGCCGTGGTCAGATCCCGGCCGCCCAGTTCCGCGGAGTCGATCCGGTGCGCGAAGCCGGTGATCCAGGCGGGCCGCGGGCACAGCTCCCGGGCCCGCTCGGCCGAGGCCAGCACGACCACCGCGGCCCCGTCCCCGACCGGCGCGCAGTCGTGCGCCCGGAGCGGGTCGGCGACGTACGGCTGGTCCAGCAGTTCCTCGGCCGACACGTCGCCGGACAGCTGGGCCTGCGGGTTACTCCGGGCGGCGGCCCGGCTGCGCGCGGCCACCTCGGCCATGTCCTTCTCGCTCCACCGCCCGGCCTCGATGCCCAGCCGGGCCTGCAGTGCGGCGACGCTCACCGAGTCCGGCCACAGCGGCGCCACCAGGTACGGGTCGAGCTGCAGGGCCAGCACCCGGCGCAGCAGGCCCGCGGACGACTTGCCGAACCCGTACACCAGCGCGGTGTCCGCCGCGCCGGTGAGGATCTTCACCCAGGCCTCGTACAGCGCCCACGCGCCGTCCATCTCCACGTGCGACTCCGCGATCGGCGGGACCGCGCCGATCGCGTCCACCGCCGAGACGAACGAGAACGCCCGGCCGGCCAGGTAGTCCGATGAGCCGGAGCACCAGAAGCCGATATCCGCCTTGGCCAGCCCGGTACTGGCCAGCACTTCGGCGAAGATCGGCACCAGCATCTCCACCCCGCTGGTCGTGCCGTCGCCGTACCGCTCGCACGGCGACTGGGCGAACCCGATGACGGCGACGTCGGTCACGATTCCTGTCCTTCAGAGATGGTGGGCATAGGACTCATACGGCGCGTCCGGCTCCCCGGTCGGCCGGAAGTGGTCGATGTTCGCCGGGCTGGTGCTCCACTCCGCGCGCGGCTTCCAGACCGCCGTCACGCGCATGCCCATCCGCACCTCGTCCGGCGCGCAGCCCAGGATGAGGTGCTGGAACGCGATGTCGGCCCCGTCCAGCAGCACCGATGCGGCCACGTACGGCGGCTCGACCCGCTGCCCCTGGTAGGGCACGTTGACCACGCAGAACGTGGTCACGATGCCGGTGTCGGGCAACTCCACCTCGTCGGTGGTGGGCACCCCGTCGGCCGGGCACGCGCCGCGCGGCGGGATGTACACCTTGCCGCAGGCCGGGCAGCGCTGCCCGAGCAGCCGGCCCTCGGCCAGCCCGCGCAGGTAGCTGCTCTCCCCGGCCGAGGTGGTGTGCTCATAGGCCAGCCGCACCGGTGTGGTGATCATGGTGACCGGCTCTCCGGCCTGGCCTGCGGCGGCTGTGCCCGCCGCCTCGCTGGCCTCACCCGGCTCGAAGCAGACGATGTCGTTGACGCTGCCTACCGGGGCCGCCGCCCAGCGGGGCCGGACCCGCAGCCCGGTGTGCATGGCCGCGGCCGACCCGGCATCCACCGCGTGCAGCATGGCCGTGTCCGCGCCGTCCAGCCGGATCAGCGCCCAGCCGAACGGGTGGGCCAGCGGCTGCCCGTCCAGTGGTTCCGGTACCCAGGTCCAGCTGATGACGGTGCCCCCCGGGCCGACCTCGACCAGATCGCCCGGCGGCTCGCTGGTATCCGGGTCATACTCGAACGGTGGGGCGTGCACCCGCCCGTCGGCCGCCCGCGCGCCGAGGATCCGCTGGCCGGCCAGCGCGGTCATGAACTGGCTGAGCACCGGCCCGAGCGAGCGGGTGTAGTCGAAGCCGATCTCCAGCGGGGCACGCAGCGGCTGACTCACGCAACAGAGTGAAACACGTTCCGCCTCGGCCCGGCAATAGAGGCCCGCGAGCCGAGCGCACTCGCCTTGTCGCCTGATAGAACCTGTTCTAGATTGACCCAATGGACAGCATCGGCCTGTGGGCTATCGCGGCCAGTTCCCCGGACCGGGCCGCGGTCATCGAGCCAGACGGTCACGTGGTCAGCTACGCCGAACTGGCCGCCGCGGCGGACCGCTACGGGCGCGGCCTGCGCACGCTCGGCCTGACCACCGGCGACACCATGGCCACGCTGCTGCCCAACAGCGCGACCGCGCTGGCGCTCTACTTCGCCGCCATCGAGACCGGGCTGTACATCGTGCCGATCAACTGGCATCAGCTGGCCCCGGAGGTCGCATACATCCTGACCGACAGCGAAGCGAGCGCGTTCGTGGCCGACCAGCGGTTCGCCGCCGTGGCCACCGAAGCCGCCGACCTGGCCGGGATCAAGTCCCGGTTCGCGGTCGGCCCGGTACCGGGCTTCGAGCCGCTCACCGCGCTGGGCGACGACGGGCTGACCAGCCGCCCGGAGCCGCGCACGCACGGCGCGCCGATGCTGTACACCTCCGGCACGTCCGGCCGCCCCAAGGGCGTGCGCCGCCCGCTTACCGGGCTCGACCCGGACGTCGCCACCGGGGCCCAGTCCACCTGGTTCTTCGGCCTGTTCGGCCTGGCCCCCTACGACGATCACGTGCACCTGTGCGGGTCGCCGCTTTACCACACCGCGGTGCTCAACTTCACCGCGATCTCGATCCAGCTCGGCCACACCGTGGTGCTGGTGGACCGCTGGGACCCGGAGCAGGCGCTGGCTCTCATCGAGCGGTACCGGGTCACCCACACGCACGCGGTGCCCACCCAGTTCCGCCGGATGCTGGCGCTGCCCGACGAGGTGCGGGCCCGCTATGACACCAGCTCGCTGCGCGCGGTGATCCACAGCGCGGCGCCCTGCCCAGCCGAGATCAAGCGCCGCATGATCGACTGGCTGGGCCCGGTCATCGTCGAGTACTACGCGGCCACCGAGGGCGGTGGCACGCTGATCAGCTCCACGGAGTGGCTGCGCAAGCCGGGCTCGGTCGGGCTGCCCTGGCTCGGCTCGACGGTCAAGGTGCTGGACCGGGCCGGCCACGAGGTCGCCCCCGGCCAGCAGGGCCTGATCTACATGCGGATGGGCACCTCGGACTTCGCTTACTACAAGGACGAGGAGAAGACCCGGGCCGCCCGGGCCGGTGACCTGTTCACCGTGGGCGACATCGGCTACCAGGACGAGGACGGCTACCTGTTCCTCTGCGACCGCAGCAGCGACATGATCATCTCTGGCGGGGTGAACATCTACCCGGCCGAGATCGAGTCCGAGCTGTCCTGCCACCCCGCGGTGGCCGACGTGGCGGTGTTCGGCATCCCGCACGAGGACTGGGGCGAAGAGATCAAGGCGGTGGTGCAGCCGGCCGAGGGTGCCGAGCCTGGCCCCGAGCTGACCCAGGAGCTGCAGGACTACCTGGCCGGCCGGCTGGCCAAGTACAAGCTGCCGCGCACCATCGACTACGTCGCCGAGCTGCCCCGTGACCCGAACGGCAAGCTGTACAAGCGCCGCCTCCGCGACCCCTACTGGGCCAACCACGACCGCGCCATCTGAGCAGCGCCCGGGCTCGCCGGTCAGCCGGTCCCGCGCCCGCCGCGAGCCACCTATCACCCCAGATGCGCGCCTCATCGCCACTCATCACCCCTGTGTCGCGCCCCAATTCGAACAAAAGGGGCAATTTGCTGTCATCCGGGGTGATAAGTCGCCGATGACGGTGGGCGTGGGGTCAGTGGGATGGATGGGGTTTGGCTCGGCCGGCGGGCGGCCGGGCGGGCGTGTCAGCGGTCGCGGAAGTTAGGCTGGCGCTTCTCGGTGAACGCGCGGGGGCCTTCTTTGGCGTCCTCGCTGCGGAACACCGCGGTGCCGATCTCCGCCTCGACCCGGAACGCCTCGTTCTCCGGCAGGCCCTCGGTTTCCCGGATCGTGCGCAGGATGCCGCGCACCGCGACCGGCCCGTTCGCCGCGATCAGGCCGGCCAGTTCCAGCGCCTTGGCCAGCGCCTGGCCGTCCGGCACCACGTGACCGATCAGCCCGATCTCCCTGGCCTCGGCGGCGCTGATGTGCCGGCCGGTGAGCAGCAGGTCGGCCGCGACCGTGTACGGGATCTGCCGGGTCAGCCGCACCGCGGAGCCGCCCAGCGGGAACAGTCCCCAGCGCGCCTCGGAGATGCCGAACCGGGCGCTCTCCCCGGCCACCCGGATGTCGGTGGCCTGCAGGATCTCGGTGCCCCCGGCGATGGCCGGGCCCTCCACGGCGGCGATCAGCGGCTTGGTCAGCCGGCGGCCCTTGAGCAGCGCCGGTATCGCGGACATGTCCACCTCCCCGGCGCGGAACGACTCGCCCGGGTGGGACCGGGTCATCGCCTTCAGGTCGGCCCCGGCGCAGAACGCGCCGCCCGCACCGGTCAGCACGCAGACCCGGATGGCCGGGTCGCTGTCCACCTGATCCCACGCCTCGCGGAGCAGGGCCATCATCGGCCCGCTCAGCGCGTTGCGCACCTGCGGCCGGTTCATGGTCACGATCAGCACGTGGCCGCGCCGTTCGAGCAGTGCGTGCGGCGGCTCGGCGCCGTCGCCGGACCCGGCGGACGCGGGCGCGGAGGTCGATGTCATCGAGCCGGTCTCTCCTCATTTCGGCCTAGCCAGAGGCTTGCTCAAAACAGTAACACGTTCTAGTTTCGTTCCCATGGCCCGTAATATCGCCGACCTCTATGAGCATGCGGCGGACGCGTTTCCGGACCGTACGGCGCTGGCCTGCGGTGACAAGCAATTCACCTTCCGCGAGGTCGATGAGCGGACCAATCGGCTGGCGCACTACTTAGGGAGCATCGGCGTCAAGGCCGGCGACCACGTGGGCGTGTCCGCGCGCAACTCGGTGGAGGCGGCCGAGACGCTGATCGCGGTGTGCAAGCTGCGCGCGGTCGCGATCAACATCAACTACCGCTATGTCGAGAACGAGTTGCGGTATGTGCTCACCGACTCGGACCCCGTCGCGCTGGTGCACGACCGGCAGGACGCGGCCCGGGTGGCCGCGGTGGCCGACGCCGCACCTGGGCTGCTCGGCACGGTGATCATCGACGACGGCAGTGAGGCCAGCCTGGGCGCCGGGATCAGCTACGACGACGCGCTGGCCGCCGGGTCGCCGGACCGTGACTTCGGCGAGCGCAGCAGCGACGACGTGTACATCATCTACACCGGCGGGACGACCGGGCTGCCCAAGGGTGTCATGTGGCGGCACGAGGATATCTGGCGCACGCTGGGCGGCGGCATCGACTTCATCACCGGTGAGGTGCTGGCTGACGAGTGGGAGCAATCCCGCCGCGGGCAGGAGTCGGCCGGCCTGGTCCGGCTGTGCACGGCCCCGCTGATTCACGGCGCGGCCCAGGTGGCCACGCTGGGCGCGCTGTTCTGCGGGGACACCGTGGTGCTGACCCGGAAGTTCGACCCGCACCAGGTCTGGCGGGACATCGAGCGGCACAAGGTGAACGTGATGATGGTCATCGGGGACGCGATGGCCCGGCCACTGATCGAGGCCTACCACGAAGGCAACTACGACGCGTCGTCGCTGGTGTCGCTGTCGTCCAGCGCGGCGCTGTTCTCCCCGGTGGTCAAGGATGCCTGCGCCGCCGCGCTGCCCAGCGTGTTCATCACCGAGGCCATCGGGTCCACCGAGACCGGCTTCGCCGGCATGGGCCTGGTCCAGGCGGGCGCCGAGCACCGCGGCGGCCCGACCGTCAGCATCGGCCCGGAGGTGGTCGTGCTCACCGAGCAGGGCGGCCTGGCCGGGCCGGGCGAGGTCGGCAAGCTGGCCCGGGGCGGCCACGTACCGCTCGGCTACTACAAGGACCCGGTCAAGACGGCGGCCATGTTCGCTGAGGTGGACGGGAAGCGGTATGCGGTGCCGGGGGACTGGGCCAGGATCGAGGCGGATGGCACCATCACCCTGCTCGGCCGCGGCAACACGTGCGTGAATACCGGCGGCGAGAAGGTGTTCCCGGAAGAGGTCGAGGGGGCGCTGAAGTCCCACCCGGCCGTGTTCGACGCGGTGGTCATCGGCGTGCCGGACGAGACGCTGGGGCAGCGGGTGGCCGCGCTGGTGCAGGCCCGCGACGGCATGCCCATCGACCTGGACGAGCTCGTCACGCATGTGCGCACTGAGGTAGCCGGGTACAAGGTGCCGCGCAGCGTCTGGCTGGTTGGCGCCATCGGCCGCACCGCGGCCGGCAAAGCCGACTATGGCTGGGCGCACCGCTACGTGGCCGAGCACCCGCCCAGCGCGGGCCGGCCGGCCAGTGCCAGCCAGCCCGCCCAGTAAAGGAGACCCGTGCGGACCCCGCTGTGCGACCTGCTCGGCATCGAGCACCCGATCGTCGGCTTCACCCCGTCCGAGCATGTGGCCGCGGCGATCAGCCGGGCCGGCGGGCTCGGCGTACTGGGCTGCGTCCGGTTCAACGACCCGGCTGACCTGGACGCCGTGCTGCACTGGATGGACGGCAACACCGACGGCCGCCCCTACGGCGTCGACGTGGTGATGCCCGCCAAGGTCCCCACCGAGGGCGCCCCGGTCGATCTGGGTCAGCTGATCCCGCCCGGGCACAAGGATTTCGTCGAGCAGACCCTGGTCAAGCTGGGCGTGCCGCCGCTGCCTGGCGATGCGCCCGCCGGGGACGGCGTGCTCGGCTGGCTGCACTCGGTGGCCCGGCAGCACGTCGAGGTGGCACTGGCCCATCCGGCCCGGCTGATC
This sequence comes from Streptosporangiaceae bacterium, assembly GCA_036567525.1. GTDB lineage: Bacteria > Actinomycetota > Actinomycetes > Streptosporangiales > Streptosporangiaceae > RYN-230. The sequence continues at coordinate 13,692 of DATCUG010000705.1, forward strand.
GCGAACGCGCTCGGGCCGCCACCCGCCGACATCATCGAGCGGGCCCACGACCGCGGCATGCTGGTGGCCGCGCTGGCGGGCAAGGCGGACCACGCGCGCAGCCACGTGGCCAGCGGGGTGGACATCGTGGTGGCCCAGGGTTACGAGGCGGGCGGGCACACCGGCGAGATCGCCAGCATGGTGCTTGTCCCGGAGATCGTGGACGCGGTCGGCGGCCAGGTGCCGGTGCTCGCGGCCGGCGGGATCGGCTGCGGCCGGCAGATCGCCGCCGCCCTGGCGCTCGGCGCCGTCGGGGTGTGGATGGGCTCGGCCTGGCTGATCACCGAGGAGTACTCGCTGAGCACGGCGCTGCCCGCGCTGCGCGCGGCCCTGCTGGCGGCCACCTCGTCGGACACGGTCCGGTCCCGGATCTACAGCGGCAAGCCCGCGCGGCTGCTCAAGAACCGCTGGACCCAGGCCTGGACCGAACCCGGCGCCCCCGAGCCGCTGCCCATGCCGCTACAGAATCTCCTGGTCAGCGAGGCGCACCAGCGGCTTATGCGGTCCGGCCAGCCCGATGTGCAGCCGATGCCGGTCGGCCAGATCGTGGGCCGGATGACCGAGGTGCGCCCGGTCGCCGAGCTGGTCAGGGCCCTGCTGCAGGAAACCGCCGAAGCGCTGGACCGGCTCGACCGGATGCGCTGAACCGGGCCAGCCCGCCGGCCGTTCTCCTGACCGGAGACCCATTGTTTTGCCGGGGCGCGGGAGGGCTTGGCATGATCGTTGGATTGCGGGCCGGCGATCCCCGGCGGGTGGGACCGTATGAGCTGCTCGGCCGGCTGGGCTGCGGCGGCATGGGCTCGGTGTTCCTGGGCCGGCCGGCCGATGGAAGCCTGGCCGCGGTCAAGGTGATCCGGGCCGACCTGGCCGGGGACCCCGGATTCCGGGCCCGGTTCAGTCAGGAAGTAACCGCGGCCGGGAAAGTCAGCGGGCAGTTCACGGCGGCGCTGGCCGACGCGGACACCACCGGACCGGTGCCCTGGCTGGCCACCAGCTACGTGCCCGGGCCGTCGCTGGCCGAACTGGTCCGCCTGCATGGCGCCTTACCGCTGAGCTCGGTCCTGGTGCTGGGCGCCGGGCTGGCCGCGGCACTCGGCGCGATCCATGAGGCCGACCTGGTGCACCGTGACCTGAAGCCGTCCAACGTGCTGGTCGCCGCGGACGGGCCGCGGGTCATCGACTTCGGCATCTCCCGCGCGGCCGGCGCCGCCTCGCTGACACTGGCGGGTATGGTGATGGGCTCGCCCGGGTTCATGTCACCGGAACAGGCCCAGGGCGGCCCGGTCGGCCCGGCCAGCGATGTGTTCAGCCTGGGTACGCTGCTCGCGTTCGCCGTCACCGGGCAGGGCCCGTTCGGCGCCGGGTCCATGGCCGCCCTGCTCTACCGGGTCGTGTACGGCCAGCCCAGTACCGAGGACCTGCCCAGGCAGTTGCGCCCGCTGGTCGTGCGCTGCCTGGCCAAGGACCCTGGCGACCGGCCCACCGCGGCCGAATTGCGGGCCCAGCTCGGCGCGGCCAGCCCGGCGGTGGACTGGCTGCCGGCCCCGGTGGCTAGGACGCTGAGCCGGTTCGCCGTGCCCGAGGACACGCTGGCCGAGGCGGCCCGGACCGAAGCGGCCCCGATGGATGCGGCCAGCCAGCCGGGCGACGCCGTGGACACTCCGGTCTGGCTGCCGATGACCGGCAGCCAGCTCCCGGTGCCAGCCGATTCCGGGCCAGCCAGCGCCGCGCCGGGTAGCGCCGTGCCAGCCAGCGCCGGCTTGGCCGGTCAGCTCGCCGCGGTGGGCAGCAGCCCGGCCGCGGCCGGGCTGCTGCGTCCGCTAGCGGCGATGCGGCTGGCCGGGATGGGCGGTGCCGACCCCGAGACAGGCATGGAGCTGCCCGTGGCGGGCGGCCAGCTCCCCGGGCCGGGCCATCAGTTCCCCGCGCCGGGCCATCAGTTCCCGGGGCCGGTCCACCAGTTCCCCGGGCTGGGCGACCAGGCCGTAGGCACCGATGAGGACCCGACGGTGACAGCGGCCCGGCCGCGCCCGCTGCGGAATGTGCCGGGTCCGCCCGCCGCCGCCGTCGCCCCGCCACGGCACCCGGGGCGACGGCGGCGGTCCCGGCGGTGGGCTGCGGCGGGCGCCGTAACCGGTGCGGCTGGCGTGCTCCTGGGTGTCATGCTGAGCGGGGTGCTGCAGCCCGCGGCCCGGCCCGCGGCGCATCCGGACAAGGCGGCGGCCAAACTGCCCGGCCC
>DATCUG010000706.1:0-9346 GCA_036567525.1 Streptosporangiaceae bacterium
CAGCGCCAGCAGCCAGTAGCCATGCCGGACCGGACCTGTGTGCCGGTCGGCCCCCCGCCACAGGCTGGCTGCGCTGGCCGTAGCTATCAGCGCTACCGCCGCGGTAACCGCCTGTGCGACCAGGCTCATCGCAGGCCACCCGATGCTTGCGGGGGCACCGAGTCTCCTTCCACCGCGTCCGCCGACGATGATTGAGGCCAGCGGAGCCTTGTGAGCCCGGGGCTGGCGATCCTGGGCAACCGAGCTACGGCGGTCGGCTACCAGGGCAAATCTGGACGCCCGCAGGGTGCGCTGCGGGAGCCGCGAATGGGCTAGTCGCGGTCATCGTCACTTCACGATGACCCTCACTTTAGGGCCCTTAGGTCACACTTCGATTGAGGAAGAGCGTCCAGCGGGCGTCATCTAGTTCTGAACTGCACGCGGTCAGTAATTGCCGACGATGATGTTCTGCAGTGGCTGGCCGGCCAGGAACCGGCCCGCCTGGTCCCGCACGTACGCCGCCATCCGGGCCAGCGACCCCGGGGTGGACGCCCCCTCGTGCGGGGTGATGAACACCCCGGGCAGGTCCCACAGCGGATGGCCGGCTGGCAGTGGCTCCGGGTCGGTCACATCCAGGGCCAGCCGCAGCCGTCCCGAGCGCGCCTCGGCGACCAGCGCGTCGGTCACGGCCAGCGAGCCACGGGCCGCGTTGACCAGCAGCGCGCCGTCCTTCATCCGGGCCAGGAAGGCCGCGTCCACCATGCCGATGGTGTCCGCCGTCACCGGCGCCAGCAGCACCACCACGTCCGCTGCGGGCAGCAGCCCGGGCAGCTCGCTGACCGGGCTCACGCCGGCCTGCGGGCGGGCGGACCGGGCCACGCGCAGCACGCTCACCTCGAAGCCGGCCAGCCGCCGTTCCACCGCCGCCCCGATCGAGCCGTACCCGACGATGAGCACGGTCTTCCCGGCCAGGCAGTCGGTGAAGTGGTAGCTCCACCGCTGGGCCGCCTGCTCCCGGGCGAAGAACGGGAACTCGCGCAGCACGGCCACCATCGCGCCGACCACCCACTCCGCCGTGCTGGCGTCGTGCACCCCGCGGGCATTGCACAGGGTGACCCCGGCCGGGATGGCCGGCCGCAGCCGGTCCACGCCCGCGGTCAGCGCCTGCACCACGGCCAGCTTGGGCAGCTGGCTGATGGCGGCGATTGCGGGCGGGGCCGGGAAGAACGGCGGCACGTAGAACTCGACCTGGCCAGCCCGGGCGGGCAGCTCAGCCCCATCGGGCACCACCACCTCGGCCTCGGTACCAGGCAGCCCGTCCAGCGCCGCGGCGATCTCCGCCGTCGGCACCCAGATCCGGGTCATGCCTGGCCGAGCCGGTCCAGGATGAGCTGCTTGACCCGGCTCGCGTCGGCCTTGCCCTGGGTCGCCTTCATCACCGCGCCGATCAGTGTGCCCACCGCGGCGACCTTGCCGCCGCGGATCTTCCCGGCCACGTCCGGGTTGGCCGCGATGGCCTCGTCCACCGCGGCGGCCAGCGCCGTGTCGTCGCTCACCACGGCCAGGCCACGGCTCGCCACCACGTCGTCCGGGGTGCCCTCGCCGGCCAGCACGCCCTCGATCACCTGCCGGGCCAGCCGGTCGGTCAGCGTGCCCGACTCGACCAGGGCACTCAACCGGGCCACGTCGGCCGGGGTGATCCGCAGCGCGGTCAGTTCGGTGCCCGAGTCGTTGGCCGTCCGGGCCAGTTCACCCAGCCACCACTTCCGGGCGTCCGCGGGCGACGCGCCCGCCGCAACCGTCTCGGCCACCAGGTCCAGCGCGCCCGCGTTGTGCAGCGCGGCCATGTCCTTGTCAGACAGCCCCCACTCGGCCTGCAGCCGGGCCTGCCGGGCCGCGGGCAGTTCCGGGAGCTGGGCGCGGATCTCCTCGACCCAGTCCGCGGGCGGGGCCAGCGGCACCAGGTCGGGCTCGGGGAAGTACCGGTAGTCCTGTGCTTCCTCTTTGCTCCGCCCGGGCGACGTGGTGCCGGTGGCCTCCTGGAAGTGCCGGGTCTCCTGGATCACCCGCTGCCCGGCGTCCAGCACGGCGGCCTGCCGCTCGATCTCGTAGCGGACCGCCCGCTCGACCGAGCGGAGCGAGTTCACGTTCTTGGTCTCGGTCCGGGTGCCCCATTCGGTGGCCCCCCGGGGGGCGAGCGACGTGTTCACGTCGCAGCGCAGCGACCCTTCCTCCATCCGCACGTCGGACACGCCGAGCGCGCGGAGCAGGTCACGCAGCTGCGCCACGTAGGCGCGGGCGGCCGCCGGGGCCAGTTCCCCGGTGCCGGTCACCGGCTTGGTGACGATCTCGACCAGCGGGATGCCGGCCCGGTTGTAGTCGACCAGCGAGTAGTCCGCGCCGTGGATGCGCCCGGTAGCCCCGCCCATATGCAGCGACTTGCCGGTGTCCTCCTCCAGGTGCACCCGCTCGATCTCCACCCGCACCGTCCGTGGCTGCCCGTCCGGCGTGCCGGGCACGATCACGTCCAGCCAGCCGTCGGTGCACAGCGGCTCGTCGTACTGCGAGATCTGGAAGTTCTTCGGCATGTCCGGGTAGAAGTAGTTCTTCCGGGCGAACCGGCACCAGCTGGCGATCGAGCAGTTCAGCGCCAGCCCGATCCGGATGGTGTACTCGATCGCCGCCCGGTTGATCACCGGCAGCGAGCCGGGCAGGCCCAGGCAGACCGGGCAGACGAGCGAGTTGGGCTCGCCGCCGAACCGGTTCGGGCAGCCGCAGAACATCTTGGTGCTGGTGCCCAGCTCGACGTGTGTTTCCAGGCCGATGACCGGGTCGTAGCGGGCTACCGCGTCGTCGAACCGGACCACGTCGGTGGCTGTCTGCGCGCTCATGAAGCGTCTCCCGTGTCCAGGCCGTGCGCGGCCGCCAGCAGCGGGCCGCCGCGCCGCGAGTCCAGCGCGGCCTGCACGGCCGCCGCCACCCGGTAGCAGCGGTCGTCGGCCAGCACCGGCGCCATGATCTGCAGGCCGACCGGCAGCCCGTCCTCCGGGGCCAGGCCGCACGGCACCGACAGCGCCGCGTTCCCGGCCAGGTTGGCCGGGATCGTGCACAGGTCGGCCACGTACATCGCCATCGGGTCGTCGGCCCGCTCGCCGATCGGGAACGCGGTGGTCGGGGTGGTCGGCGAGACCAGCACGTCCACCTGCTCGAAGGCGGCCTCGAAGTCCCGGGTGATGAGCGTCCGGACCTGCTGCGCCTTGCCGTAGTAGGCGTCGTAGTAGCCGCTGGACAGCGCGTACGTGCCGAGCATGATGCGCCGCTTCACCTCGGGCCCGAAGCCCGCCGCCCGGGTCAGCGACATGACCTCCTCGGCGCTGCGCGTGTCGTCGTCGCCCACCCGCAGCCCGTACCGCATGCCATCGAAGCGGGCCAGGTTGGACGAGCACTCGCTGGGCGCGATGAGGTAGTACGCGGGCAGCGCGTAGCCGAAGTGCGGGCAGGACACCTCGGTCACCTTGGCGCCCAGGGATTCCAGCAGCTCCACCGCTTCGGTGAACCGGGCCAGCACCCCAGGCTGGTAGCCCTCACCGGACAGTTCCGGCACCACGCCGACGCGCAGCCCGCTCACGTCGGCCTGCCGGGCGGCCGCCACCACCGGCGGCACCGGGGCGTCCACCGAGGTGGAGTCGCACGGATCGTGCCCGGACATAGCCTCGTGCAGCAGCGCGGCGTCCAGCACGGTGCGGGCCAGCGGGCCCGGCGTGTCCAGCGACGACGCGAACGCGACCAGCCCGTACCGGGACGAGCCGCCGTACGTCGGCTTGACCCCGACGAGGCCGCACACCGCGGCGGGCTGCCGGATCGAGCCGCCGGTGTCGGTGCCGATGCCGAGCGGGGCCTCGAACCCGGCCACCGCGGCGGCCGAGCCGCCGGACGAGCCGCCCGGCACCCGGCGCAGGTCCCACGGGTTGTGGCTGGGCCCGAACGCGGAGTTCTCGGTGGACGAGCCCATCGCGAACTCGTCCATGTTCGACTTGCCCAGGATGACCACGCCAGCCTGGCGCAGCCGCTGGGTCACGGTGGCGTCGTAGGGCGGCTGCCAGCCGTCCAGGATCCGGGACCCGCACGTGGTCGGCATGTCGGTGGTGGTGAACACGTCCTTGAGGGCCAGTGGCACACCGGCCAGCGGCCCGAGCACGTCGCCGGCCGAGCGCCGGTCGTCCACCCGGCGCGCCACGGCCCGGGCCCGGTCCGCGGCCACGTGCAGGAACGCATGCAGCCGGTCTTCCACCGCGTCGATCCGGGCCAGATGGGCGTCGGTCACCTCGACCGCGGACACCTCCCCGGCGGCCATGGCCGCCGCCAGCTCGGCAGCGGTCAGCCTGGTCAGCTCAGTGTCCACCGCTCAGTCCTCCGCCAGGATGCGTGGCACCCGGAACCGCTGCTGCTCCACCGCGGGGGCCTCGGCCAGCGCCTGGCCCGGCCCGAGGCAGGGCAGCTCCACGTCGTCCCGGAACACGTTCGTCACCGGCACGGCGTGGGTGGTCGGCGGGATCTGGTCGGCGGCTACTTCCTGGACCCGGGCCACCGCCGAGATGATCTGGTCCAGCTGGGTGGCGAAGTGATCGAGTTCCTCCTCGCCGAGGGCCAGCCGGGACAGCCGGGCCAGATGGGCCACTTCCGCACGCGCAATGGACATGGATGCCATCCTAGGGCCGCAGCTGGGGCGGGCCGACGGCATTATCCGCCCGGTGGTTACCGGCCCCGTGGTTACCGGCCCCGTGGTCAGCGGCCCCGTGGTCAGCGGGCCGGTGCCTCCGGGGCAGCGGCCGAGGTGACCGGGGCCGGGGCGGCCGGCCGCCGGTGCCCGGCCGGCGCCGGGGGAGTGGCCAGGTCATCGGCGAGCCATCCGGTGGCCGCGGCGGCGTTCAGCGGCCGGCTGAACGCGTGCCCCTGCGCGGCGTCACAGCCCATGGCCAGCAGGATCGCGGCCGCATCCGCGGTCTCCACCCCCTCGGCCACCGACCGGATGCCCAGCCCGTGCACCAGGTCGACCAGGGAGCGCACGATCACCTGGCTGTCCGGGCTGCTGGCCAGCCCGGAGACGAACGACGGATCGATCTTCACTTCGGCGACCGGCAGCCGGCGGAGCCGGCCCAGCGACGCGTACCCGGTGCCGAAGTCGTCCAGGCTGAGCCGGACACCCAGCCCGCGCAGCGCGCTGACGCCGGCCGTGATATCGATCATTTCGCTGGTCAGTGCCCGGTCACTGACCTCGATCAGGAGCACCTCGGGCGGCAGGCTGAGCGCGGCCAGCTCGGCCTCGACCGGGCCGGCCAGCCCGGCGTCGAGCAGGTCGGCCACGGACACGTTGACCGACAGCTGCACCGGGAGGCCACGCCGCCGCCACAGCGCGGCCTGGCGGAGCGCGGTCTGGATCACATGCGCGGTGAGCTCGTGCATGATGAACGACTGCTCGGCCAGCGGGATGAACTCGGCCGGCCCGAGCAGCCCGCGGCGCGGGTGCTGCCAGCGGAGCAAGGCCTCCATCCCGGCGGTGCGGCCGCCGGCCAGGAACACGGTGGGCTGGTAGTACAGCTCGAACTCGCCGTGGTCGATGCCCCGGCGCAGGTCGCCGAGCAGCGACAGCCGGGCCGGGAAGGCCCGGCCGGCCGGGCCCGCGTAGCGCTCCAGCCCGGTGCGCCGCTGCTTGGCCAGGTACATGGCCACATCGGCGCGCTGCAGCAGCTGCTCCACGGAGGCGGCGTCATCCGGGTACAGGGCGATGCCGATGCTGGCGTTGATCTCGAACGACATGCCCTCGAGCCGGATCGGCTCGGCCAGCGCGGCGCGCAGCCGGGCGGCGACCTCACGGGCCGTCGCCGCGGCGCGGACCGCGGGCAGCAGCACCGCGAACTCGTCGCCGCCCAGCCGCGCCACCACGTCGCCCGGGCGCACGCTGCGGGCCAGCCGGTACGCGACGGCCTGCAGCAGCCCGTCGCCCAGCGGGTGCCCGAGGGTGTCGTTGACCTCCTTGAACCGGTCCAGGTCCAGGAGCAGGAAACCGGTCTTGCTGCCGGTCCGGGCCGTCCCGGCCAGCGCTTCGCCGGCCCGGTCGAGCAGCAGGGCCCGGTTCGGCAGCCCGGTGAGCGGGTCGTGCAGCGCCTGGTGCTCGCGCTGCATGGAGATGGCCGCGTTGGCGTAGACCGCGATCAGCGGGAGCAGGAACAGCAGCACGAGCAGCACCGAGCGGTTCATTACCACGACGACCAGCGGCGCGGCCGACAGCAGGGCCAGGCTGACGAACGCCTGATAGGGCAGGGCCCGGCGCAGCGTGACCCGCAGCGGGGTGCGCTCGTGCAGCGTCACCGCCAGGCCGACCAGCAGGAAGTTGACGGTGAAGTAGGCCAGCGCGGCCAGCCCGAGCGGGCCCAGCTCGCGGCCGGTGGGCACCCAGGGCCGCAGCGGCAGTGGATGGATCCGGCCGGCCGCCAGCACCGCGGCCGCCGCGGCCAGGCTGAGGGTGAGCTGGGCCACGTTGAACGCCCAGCGGTGCGGCGCCCGGCGCCCGGACAGCGCGACGAACACCGTAGTGAGCGCGCGCAGCCCGGCCGCGACCGCGAGCCCCCAGTACAGCAGCGCGGCGAAGCAGAACGTGACCGAGGCCACGCCGGCGTCCGGGCGGGACTTGCCCGGGGTGACGATCGGCTTGAGCTCGCCGAGCACGGACAGCGCGGCCAGCACCCAGAACAGCTCGTGGCCCGCCAGCCCGCGCAGGCCGGCCGCGGGCAGCCCGCGCAGCAGCGCCACCAGCAGGGCACCAAGCCCGGCCACCGTGACCACGGTGAGGTAGATCCAGAATGGAGAACCGATCCGCGGACCGATATCCCTGGTGTCGCTCGGGTCCTTCATGGCGTCCTCGTGGCTGCCGCAGCCGGCCGGATACACCTTCGCTCTCAGCAGCAGGGTACGGCGGAAAACGTACTTCGCGAAGCCAATCGCACACTATCTGTTACGGTGTATTGTTCCGTGGTTCAATTACCGCAGGTCAGAGGCTTGCAGCCATCTTGGATGAATTTCCGGCCGGGGGCCCGTGTCATTCCTCATCTGCCGCAGCAGTCTCTGCCGTCGCGGCAGCCGCGGCCGGGCCCGCCTCCAGCAGCACCCGGAAACCGGCCTCGTCGAGCACCGGCACGCCCAGTGAGAGCGCTTTGTCGTACTTGGACCCGGGCTTGTCGCCCGCCACCAGGAAGCCGGTTTTCTTGGACACCGAGGACGACACCTTGCCGCCCAGCGCCTGCACCGCCTCGCCCGCCGCGTCCCGGCTGAACCCGTCCAGCGTGCCGGTGACGACCACGGTCACCCCGGCCAGCGGCTGGCTCGGATCGGCTGCCGCGGCCCCGTCGGCCGGGCTGGGCGGCGGTGGCGGCACCCAGTCCGGAATGGCCAGCCGCACCCCGGCGGCCCGCCATTTGTCCACGATGGCCACGTGCCAGTCCACGCCGAACCACTCGATGATCGAGGCGGCAATCTTCGGGCCGACCCCCTCGGCGGCCGCCAGTTCCCCGGCCGACGCGGCCGCGATGGCGTCTAGCGAGCCGAACTGGGCGGCCAGCACCCGGGCCGCGGTCGGGCCGGCATGCCGGATGGACAGCGCCACCAGCACCCGCCACAGCGGCCGGGTGCGCGCCTCGTCCAGCTTGCCCAGCAGCTTGGCCGCGTTGACGGTCAGGCCGCCCTGCTTGTTGGTGAAGAACGGCACCGTGGCCAGCTTGTCCTCAGTGAGCGAGAAGATGTCGCCCTCGTCGCTGACCAGCCCCGAGTCGAGCAGCGCGACCACCGCCTCGTAGCCGAGCACCTCGATATCCAGCGCGCCCCGCCCGGCCAGGTGGAACAGCCGCTCGCGGAGCTGGGCCGGGCAGGCCCGGGTGTTCGGGCAGCGCCAGTCCACGCCGCCCTCCTCGCGGACCAGCGGCGTGCCGCAGGCCGGGCAGGCGGTGGGGAACTCGAACGCGCGCTCGCTGCCGGTGCGCAGGTCGGTGACCGGGCCGACCACCTCGGGGATCACGTCGCCCGCCTTACGCAGCACGACCATGTCACCGATCAGCACGCCCTTGCGGGTCACTTCGTCGGCGTTGTGCAGGGTGGCCCGGTCCACCGTGGAACCGCTGACCACCACCGGCTGCATCACCGCGAACGGGGTCACCCGGCCGGTCCGGCCGACGTTCACCTGGATGTCCAGCAGCCGGGTGTTGACCTCCTCCGGCGGGTACTTGTACGCGATGGCCCAGCGCGGCGCGCGGCTGGTCGCGCCGAGCTGGCGCTGCAGGTCCAGCCGGTCGATCTTGACCACGACGCCGTCGATCTCGTACGGCGTATCGTGCCGGTGCTCGCCGTAATAGGCGATGTACTCGCGCACCCCGTCCAGCTCGCCGGTCACCCGGAACAGCTCGCTCACCGGCAGGCCCCAGCCGCGCAGCCGCTCGTACCAGCCGGAGTGGGTGTCCGGCGCGGTGACGGAGGTGGCGCCGACGCCGTGCAGGATGAGCGACAGCGGCCGGGTGGCGGTGACCCGCGGGTCTTTCTGGCGCAGCGAGCCCGCGGCCGAGTTGCGCGGGTTGGCGAACGGCGGCTTGCCCGCCGCGGTGAGCCGCTCGTTCAGCTCGTGGAACGCCGCCACCGGGAGGAACACCTCGCCGCGGACTTCGAGCAGCTCCGGGACATCGGGCCCGGTCAGCCGGAGCGGCACCGCGTCGATGGTGCGGATGTTCGGCGTCACGTCCTCGCCGGTCACCCCGTCGCCCCGGGTGGCCGCACGGACCAGCGCGCCGCCCCGGTAGACCAGGTCGACCGCCAGCCCGTCGATCTTGACCTCGCACAGGTACGGGCCGGCCCCGCCGAGCCGGAGCGCCCGGGCCGCCCACGCGTCCAGCTCCGCGGCGGAGAACGCGTTGTCCAGGCTGAGCAGCCGCTCCAGGTGCTCCACCGGAGTGAACTCGGTGGACACCGCACCGCCTACCCGCTGCGTCGGCGAGTCGGGGGTGCGCAGCTCCGGGTAGCGCTCCTCCAGCTCGCGCAGCTCGCGCATGGCCGCGTCGTACTCGGCGTCGGACAGCGTCGGCGAGTCCAGCACGTAGTAGCGGTGGTTCGCCTCGGTGACCTCCACGCTCAGCTCCGCATGCCGGTGCCGCGCGGCGGCGTCCACCGCCGAGCCGGGTATCCCGCCGGCTACCTCGGGCTGGCTCACGGTGCCTCCTCAAACATTCGCGCCGTCCGGAAAATCATGCACAGGCCACTCGCACGAGCCTGACGGCCCGTGCTCGCTAGGCCGGTCCGGACGGCGCTCACGGGGATCCCTCCTCGATCA
>DATCUG010000707.1:0-6587 GCA_036567525.1 Streptosporangiaceae bacterium
CGCGGCAGCGGCATTCGGTCTGAGCGAGGACTGACGATAGGGGCCAGCCGAGCCGTAGGACAGCCAGGCTGGCGTGCGCTCGGCCCTCCCCTCGGCCCTCCCCTCGTCCCACACCTCGCTGCTCGTCATGAGCCGCCAGTCTCAGCAGGCGGCGCCGCCGTGCCGGCCGGGGTTCCGCCCGGGCCGGACTGCCCGTAGACGGCTGACGCGCGGAACGCACCGGGACGCAGCGGGGTGCCGAGCAGGTGGCTGATGAGCTTGCGGTGCGCCGCGTGCAGGGTGCGGACCGCGGCTGGCGTGAGGCCCGGCTTGACCGGCGGACGGCCGCCCCGGGGCCGCCCGGGCTTGACCGGGATCCACAAGTGCCCAGGGTCGCTGCCCTCGAGCTCCGCGATGATCGCCGCCCGGGCCTCCAGCCACCGGGTGAGGATCAGCACGGTCTCGGCGCGCAGCGGGCACGGCCCGTCGGGCAGCTCGACCTGGGCCTCCCCATCGAGCTGCAGCGCCCTGACCTTGAGGCCAGCCAGCTCAGGCACCGACCGGTCGGTGTCGGCGACGAGCGCGGCCACGGCCCCGGTGCGCAGCGCCGTCGCGGCGTTGGCGTACAGCGGCCTGCGTACCGCCAGGTCGTGCAGCACGCGTTCTGCCTGGGCCGGGGTCAGCCGGTCAGCATCGGCCGGGGGCTGGCTGTCCCGGCGGTCCGGCAGGCCGAGGAACTCGGCGAACGCGTTGTACGAGTCGACCCGTACCCGCATCGAGTTGATACCAGCCGCGGCCGCCGGGCCGTGGCGGGTATTGCGGGTGCGGGTCCGGCCCGCGGCCGCGTCGGCCAGCCACGCGTCGGCCCGCGCCGGGTCGAGCAACTCCCCCACCGTGATCCGGGTCTTGCCCGCGGCCTGCTGCGCGTGCGCCACGAACTCGTCGAGGAAATGCCTGCGGATGCGCTGCGTGACGGTGGCGAACTGGCGGCTGGCCAGATGCCTGCTGAACGCGTCCAGCGCCTCCCCCACCGGTGTGCCGGCGTGCAGAGCTGACATGTCCGGCAGCGTACCGGTTCTAGTTGATAACAGCAAGAAGCTGCCTACGCAACGTCGCTTCGTGTCGCTGATGGCCGTGCGTGGGTCCGGGCCGGATCGATTTGACTCGGGTCGGAACATTTCGGTTCGTCCCGGTCCCCTCCCCTGCTGCTGCGTGACGGCTCATCCTGAGCTCCTCGCTTCTTGCTGTTATCAACCGATGTAGCAACACGGCAGGAATGCCATGATTTGCCCGGCATCACCCGGGCTGCCGTGCTGCCCCGCGAGCCTGCTCCAGCTGGTCCACGCTGATCGGGCCGCTCTCCGGCAGCCCCGCGGCCTGCCACGCCTGCTGCGCACGGGCCACGTCCCCACTGGCCTCCTGCAGCACCATCTTCTTCGCGGTGGTGCTCGGTACGGCCCCGTCCCCGCCCAGGTCCATCAGGTGAGCCAGCATCCGGACCGACTGGTTCCGCTGCCCCGACTTGCGCTCGTTGTACCGGTAGACCAGTACCCACCGGCCCTGCAGGGACCGGGCCCGCTCGATCAGCGCCCGGCCGCGGTCGGTGTCCGCCTGCTCGGTGCGGATCGGCTCGCTCTCCCCCGATGGCAGCCGCAACGTGACCAGCCCGCGGCGGCTCGATTCCTCGATCTCGACCTGCTCCAGGAACGCGACGAACGTCCGGGCCGACTCCAGCCGCTCGATGTCCTGCCTGGCCTGCTGGGCGATCAGGTACAGGTCCACGGTCAGCCCGTGCACCCGGCGGCCCCAGGCCGCCTCCTCCCCCGCCGGGCACGGGCCCGCCGCCTGGGCGGCCGCGGCGACCAGGCGGTAGTGGCTGCTGTCCGCGCCGCTCATCGCGTCACACTCATGGCCTCACACCCGGCGCAGCACCGCGACGAGCTTGCCGACGATGGTGGCGTTGTCGCCCAGGATCGGCGTGAACAGCGGGTTCTGCGGCATCAGCCAGGTGTGCCCCTCGGCCCGCTTCAGCGTCTTGACCGTGCCCTCGACTTCCACCTCATCGATGAGCGCGGCCACGATGTCGCCGTTCTCGGCATCCTCCTGGCGCCGGATGACCACCAGGTCGCCATCGGTGATCCCGGCGCCGATCATCGAGTCACCGGAGACCCGGAGCATGAACAGGTCCCCCTCGCCAACTAGCTGCCTGGGCAGCACGAACGCGTCCTCGGCCGAGTCGGTGGGCAGCACCTGCTCGCCGGACAGGATTGGCTCCCCGGCCGCGATCCGGCCCGCCAGCGGGACATAGGCCGCGTCTCGCCGCTGACCGGCCGCCGCCGGGCCAGCCGGCTCGCTGTCCGCTGGCCGGACCGGCACCGCGTCGGCCGGCCGCACCCCCTCGGGCCGCCGGACCTGCTCAGCCGGCCGGACCACCGCGGTGCGCGGCCGCCCCGGCTCGCGGATCAGGTACCCCCTCTTCTCCAGCGTGCGCATGTGCAGCGAGACACTGGACAGGCTGGCCAGCCCGACCGCATCCGCGATCTCCCGGTAGCTGGGCGAATGGCCGGACTGCTGGCCGAAATCCTCGATAAACCGGCGAATCCGGGCCTGGATCGGGCTGAGCGCCGCCGCACTCGACATGATCAGCCTCCACCTCGCTCATCATGTGCGCTTGCCATAGTGGCGGCGATGCTATCGCTTCCCGGCACTGAATTCAAATGTATGTTCGATAACTTTACCCGCCCGCCCAGGCCTGCATCCGCCGGTCCAGCTCAGCCTGGTCCACATCCTCGATGTGGCGGCCGAGCATCCACTGCTGCCCGAACGGGTCGCGCAGCCGGCCCTCCCGCTCGCCGTAGAACTGGTCCGCCAGCGGGTAGATCACTTCGCAGCCCGCGGCGACCGCCCGGGCCCAGAGCTCGTCCACGTCCGGCACCGTGACCACCATGATCGCGTTCACCTGGCCGGCCGCCGGGGCGGCCACCTCGCCGCCGTTGTCGCCCGGCTCGGTCAGGTAGATGACCGAGTCGCCGAGCTGGATCTCAGCGTGCACCACCATCCCGCCCGGCCCGGCGAACAGGGCCCCCCGCTGCTCGGCCCCGAACGCGGCCCGGTAGAACTCGATCGCGGCCCGGGCATCCCGCACCACCAGCCGCGGTGTGACCGTGTGCAGGTGCTCCGGCACCGGCCGCGGGGACGCCTCCGCCTCGGCCAGCCCATGCTGCTGGTACACGCCAAGGACGTTGCCGGCCGGGTCGCGGACCCAGCCGAACACCTCACCGGCGGCCGGATCCACCGGCCGGACGACCTCCCCGCCCGCGGCCCGCACCGCATCCAGCGCCGCCTCGGCCCGGGCCACCATCACGTAGACGAGCAGGCCAGGCTCCCCCACCACCGGCCGCCCGGTCACGAACGTGCCGCTCACCTCCCCCACCGTGTCGTCAAACGCGACCGCTCCGTCGCCACGCCGGCGCATTTTCCAGCCGAACGCCAGCTGGTAGAACTCGGCGGACGCCGCTACGTCGGCCGCCGGGATCTCGATGTAGCACACCTTGCCGGTGCGGTACCTGGGCTCGCTGTCTACCATCGTGCTGTGCCCCCTCCTGGGTTCGGCGTCGATCATGCCCACGGGCCCCGGCCCGGGTCTTGGCGAAAAGGGACACCAGCCCCATGACCATCATCGTCCGCCGCCCCGCTCCCGCACTGGGCGGGCTGGTCCGGGCCATCGTCTACCAGGCCGGTGAGCAGCCGCGGACCTCGGTGCAGAAGATCCTGCCCGACCCGGAGCCCAGCCTGTGGGTCAATCTCAACCGGGACGGGTTCCGCTCGCTCGGCGGCCCGGGGCACGGCCGGGCCGGCCAGGTGCCGGGGGCCATGCTGGCCGGACCACGGAGCCAGGCTCTGGTCACCGAGTTCGAGGCGGGCCGGGCGCACATCTGGGTGTCCTTCGCGCCCGGCGCGGCCCCGGCCTTCTTCGCCACCCCACTGGCCGCGGCCGCCGATGACCTGGTGCCGCTGGCCGAGCTGTGGGGCGGGTGCGGGGGCAGCCTGCGGGACCGGCTGCTGACCGCCGCGGTCCCGGCGCAGATGCTCCAGGTGATGGAGCAGGTGCTAGCCGCCCAGCTGGCCGGCCCAGTGCCAGCCGACCTCGCGGTCAATGCCGCCGCGCACGCGTTGCGGTGCGGCGTGCCGGTCGGCCAGGTGGCCGGCGGCCTGGGGCTGCTCCCCCGCACGCTGCGCCGCCGGTTCACCGCCCGGATGGGCCTCACCCCCAAGCGCTTTGCTCGGGTCACCCGGCTGCGCCGGGTGACCCGCGCACTCGATGGCCAGGACCGGGCTGACTGGGCGGCGGTCGCCGCTGAGCACGGTTACTGCGACCAGTCTCATCTCATCGACGAATTCCGGGACCTAGCCGGCCTCACCCCGGCCGGTTACCTGCGGTCCCGCGTCGACGGGCCCAACCACGTGCGGATCAGCCCGGCTGGGCAATCGGCTCCTGCAGTTCGGTGACCCACTGGGCCTCGTCCTCCGGGCACTCCAGGTAGAACTCACGGGGATAACCGCTGGACCGGTACCCGTTGTCGTCGATCCAGCGGGCCAGCACCTGGATCGTGCGCAGCACGTCGTCCATCGGACCGCGGTGCACCACCGTAGCTGCCCGCGTGATGGCCGGCAGGTCCACGATCGCGAAGTCCTGCCCGTCGGCCGGCTCGGCGTTGACCGGCAGCGTGGCGTGCACCACCACGCCGTCCCCGTCCGGCACGTCCTCGTAGTAGGCGATGGCCGGGCCGGCCGGGGTGACCCCGGCCCGGCCGAGCCGGCTGCCCAGCTCCGCGTACAGCGGCCGGATGACCGGGGTGATAGCGGCCGGTTCGAGGCTGGCCGCGGTCGCGGTGAGCTCGGCCACCCGGACGGCTGGGATCTGCTTGACCTGGATGTCGTCGGCGGGCATGGCACCCTCCCTCTCGATGATCTGGAGTCTCGCCTCGACCTGGGCCAGCCGGGCCCGGTCGGCACTGAGCCGGGACTGCAGCTCGGCCTGGCGCAGCCGCAGCATGCCGCGCAGCTGCTCGGCGCTGACCTGCTCGTCCAGCATCAGCCGCACTTGATCCAGGCTGAACCCGAGATCCTTCAGCGCGATGATGCGGTTGAGCCGGGCCAGCTGGCCGGCCGTGTAGAAGCGGTAGCCGCTGGCCGCATCGACCCGGGCCGGGCGGAGCAGCCCGGTCGCGTCGTAGTGCCGCAGCATGCGCACCGAGACCCGGCCGTGCCTGGCGAATTCCCCAATACTGAACATGACGCCCCCAGCCGACAGCCTCACACGGTGTGAGAGTCAACACCGTGTCAGAGTCAACAGCGTCACGATCAGCCCGCCGTGTTAGCATTAGAACACAGTTGCGGCTACCCGCATCGGTCTGGACAACGCATGACAACTACGTTTGAGTCTGGGCACGCTGTGACCGCACCCGCTACTATGCGGAGTATGGCCAGCGTGCATGCTGTCATGCCGTCGGTCCGGCAGCATTTCTGGCCGGGCCGCCGCGCCGTGCTGGTGGCCGACCGCCTGGACAGCCTGGATGGCCCGGAGCACGGCACCGTTGAGCTGCCGGTCTGGCTGTTCTGGTTCCCGGACCGCAGCTTCGACCTGGACGAGCCGGGCATGCTGGCCTGGATGTACCAGATCGTGCTCCGGGAGGCCCGCCGGCCCGAGGATCTCGGCTACCTGAACGGCGCCCGGCTGGCCAGCCTGTGGCCGGACCTGCACCTGCCCCGGGATGTGCGGCAGGCCTGGGAAGACCAGCACCCGGTGCTGCGGGCGGCCCCGGTCCCGGCCGCCACCTGATGCCGATCGACGAACTGCAGCGCACGGTGGCCACCGTGGCGCTCCGCGCCGCTGCCCGGCACGGCTTCGCCTTAGCCGGCGGCAACGCGCTCATCGCGCACGGCATCGTGGACCGGCCCACCGACGATGTCGACCTGTTCAGCAACCAGGAAGCCGGCGTGGCTGCGGCCGCCGAGGTGGTGGAGGGTGCGCTGCGCGCGGCCGGATTCCAGGCTGACCGCCAGGACACTGACCGTGGCCTGGCCGAGGTGTTCTACGGCATGGGCGACGGGATGGCTGAGTGGGTCATCACCGCGCCCGGTGGGCAGCAGACCATGCTGCAGCTGGCGTATTTCGATCGCAGCCACCGGCCGGTGACCATGGACGTCG
Source organism: Streptosporangiaceae bacterium (assembly GCA_036567525.1). Classification (GTDB taxonomy): domain Bacteria; phylum Actinomycetota; class Actinomycetes; order Streptosporangiales; family Streptosporangiaceae; genus RYN-230. The sequence continues at coordinate 6,191 of DATCUG010000707.1, forward strand.
GCCCGGTGCTGGCCCTGGAGGACCTGGCCGGCTCGAAGGTGTGCGCGCTGGCCAGCCGGGTCGAGCCGCGGGATTACATCGACACCGCCGCCGCGATGCGCCGTTACCCGGTGGACGAGCTGATCGGCTTCGCGAAACGGCTGGATCCCGGCCTGGCGGACCGCGACTTCGCCGACGCCGGCCGCCAGCTGGACCGGATGCCGGACGGCGTCTTCGCCCGCTATGGGCTCAGCCCGGCCGACGTGGCCCAGCTCCGCGAGCGGTTCGCCCCCTGGCCCCGGAGCTGACCAGCCCGGCCGGGTGCTGCTGACTGCTTCGGTCAGGGACTCATCACACGTGCGACGGGTATCAGGCACGTAACGGAGTCATCGCCTCGGGAGCGCCGTCTGGGTTCATG
>DATCUG010000708.1:0-2489 GCA_036567525.1 Streptosporangiaceae bacterium
AGCCAGCCCAGCCGGCCCGCCGCGGCCAGCCAGCCCAGCCGGACCAGCCAGCCAGGCTGCTGGCTGCGGGCCGCGTTCGCGGTCACCGTGATCGGCTGGGGCGCCAACCAGTTCACCCCGCTGCTGCTGATGTACCGGTCCGAGCTAAACCTCAGCGCGCCTGTGGTCGAGGCCATGTTCGGGATGTACGCGGTGGGGCTGATGCCGGGCCTGCTGGTGGCCGGCCGGGTGTCGGACCGGATCGGGCGGCGGCCGGTCGTGGCCACCGCGGTGGCACTGTCCATGGCCGCTGCGGCCGTGCTCATGCTCGGCACGCACGGCCCGGTCTGGCTGTTCGCCGGGCGGCTGATCATGGGGGTGGCCAGCGGCTGCGGGTTCAGCGCGGGCAGCGCCTGGATCAAGGAACTGTCCGCGCCGCCCTACGCACCGGCCAGGGCCGGGGCAGGGAAAGGGGCAGGGGCCGGGGCCGGGGCGCGGCGCGCCGGGGTGGCGATGACGCTCGGGTTCGGCCTCGGGCCGCTGGTGGCCGGGGCGGCCGCCCAGTGGGGGCCGCTGCCCACCGTACTGCCCTACCTGCCGCAACTGGTGCTGGCGGCCGGTGCGGCGCTGCTGCTGCCGCGCATCCCGGAAACCCACCCGCGCCGCCAGCCAGGCGAGGTGGGGCAGCGCCAGGATGCCCGGCTGCTGCGCATGCCCCGGCTGGGCCATGCCCGGTTCCTCCGGGTGGTGCTGCCGCTGGCGCCCTGGGTGTTCGGCTCGGCGGCCATCGCCATGGTCTACGTGCCCGGCCTGGTGCTCAGCCGGCTGCCCGGCTCAGCGGTCATCTTCGCGGCGGTCGATGCGCTGATCACGGCGCTGGCCGGGGTGCTCATCCAGCCGCTGGCCCGGCGGCTCAGCCGCCCGGGCCGCCCGGCGCTGCTGATCGCCGGGATGTCCCTGGTCACGGCCGGGCTGCTGGTGGAGGCGGCGGTGGCCCGGCTCGGCCAGCCCGGCCTGGTGCTGGCCGGCGCGGTCGTGCTGGGCTGCGGGTATGGCTGCTGCCTGGTGTACGGCCTCAGCGAGGTGCAGCGGCTGGCCCCGCCGGGAGAGCTGGCCGAGCTGACCGCCGTGTTCCAGGCGGCTACCTATGTCGGCTTCGGCCTGCCGTACCTGCTGTCGGTGCTCCGGCCCTACGCGTCACCGCCCGCGCTGCTGCTGGCGGTGGCTGGGCTGGCCGCGCTGACGCTGGCCGTCACCGCCTGGCAGGCCCACCGCACCGCTGACCAGGCTGACCAGACTGACCACGAGGCCAGCTAGGCGAGCGGGATGTCGTCCGGCCCCGGGCCGAGCGCCGGGAACGACTCCGTGGTGTCCGACGGGTTCCACGAGTACCGGGGCCGCTGTGCACCCGAACCCGGGCTGTCCGAGTCGATACCGGCCGGCCGGTCCAGTTCCGGGAACGGCCCCCGGTCGATCGGGCCACGGCGCCCCAGGCCACGGCCAATCTCAAGGCCACGGCCATTTTCGGCCGGATACGACAGAGCTTCGGCGGGCTGGTCGAGCCGCGGCGGGCCCGGTTCGGCACCGGGGTAGGGCCGCGGCGGGATCACCCGCCCAGGGCCGCCGCCCCGGGCCGGGGCGTCCATCCAGGGCAGTTCGGTCTTCGGCTTCTCGGCCGGCTCCCAGGGCGGGTGCCCCTTCGTCCTGGGCGTGCGCGCCGTGCTGAGCCGGTTCGCCGAGCTGAGGGTGGTGCGCATCTGGGGTAGCGGCGCATCAGCCGACGCCCGGCCGAACGCGGCGGCATCGGACAGCCCGCCATCCGCGGACGGGTCACCGCCCGGGAAGGCACCGCCGGTCGCGCCGCCGAACATCGGGATGTCCGCGGCCGCGCTGCCCCGCACCGGCAGGTCGGCAGCGGCGCCGCCGCGCACCGGCAGGCCAGCCGCGGTGACGCCGAACGAAGACGAGCCGCCGTCCGCCCCCTCAGCGTCGGCCCCACCAGCCGCCCGCCCGGCCCTGGCGCCGCCAGCCGTGCTCCCGCCGAAGCCGCCCGCACCAGTCCCGGCCAGCCCCGCCTGCCCGAACGCGGCGTGCTGGAACGAAGGTGGCACGAAGTCAGGGTCGTCGAACGGCGCCCGGCCCGCGGCGCGCCGTCCCGAGGTGGCCAGGTCCAGCGCCGCGCCGCCCGGCCCGAACTGCACGCCAGCCGGCGCCCCCACGTCGGCCGGGGCCAGGTCGGCCCCATTGGCCGAGTGCGCCCGGCCGGCCTGCGCGGCAGCCCGCAGCGGGGCCAGTTGCGCGTTCAGCGCGCGCCGCTGCCGGGTGCGCACCGTGATCAGCACGGTCAGCGCGATGAGCAGCAGCGCGGCCAGGCCCAGCACCGGGTACCGCAGCGCGTCCCACAGGCTGGTCGAGTGCACCTTGACCTTGGGCGGCGCGGGCGGCGTCGGGTTGGCCGGGGAGGCGGTGGCGGACAGCGTGGCGTTGATTTTCGCGGCGGCGGCCAGCGC
>DATCUG010000709.1:0-2923 GCA_036567525.1 Streptosporangiaceae bacterium
CATCGCGATGCCGCCCGCCAGGATGCGCAGCGCCAGCCGGTTGAGCCGCGGCGGGGACAGCGCCAGGGCATCCTCGAGGACCCCGATGGCCTCATCCCAGCGGCCGAGTGAGACGAGCGGCTCGGCCACGTTGATGGCCAGGAACGTGCCGGTGGTCCGGGCCAGGCCATAATCCGCGGCGCTGCTGATCCCGTCCCTGGCCACCTGGGCGGCCCGTTCGTGCTCGCCGATGCCCTCCAGCACATGAGATTCGTTGATGGCCGCGTGCACCAGCGGGCGGAGCGCGCCGTTGCGCCCGGCCAGCGCGCGCGCCTCGCCGAACAGCCGGAGCGCCGCCTCGTCCCGGCCCTCGTTCGCTTCGATCATGGCCAGCTCGCACAGCGCGCTGACCTGGGTTTCCGCGGCACCTGCCTGGCGGGCCAGGGACAGCGCCTCGGCGGCGGCCAGCCGGGCCTGCGGGCTGTACGGATTGGCCAGGTACCTGGCCTCGGTGACCAGCACCCGGGCGCGCGCCGCATCGTCCAGGCCGGCCGGCACCAGGGCCAGCGCGGCGCGCAGGTCGGGCGCCGGATCATGGCGGCCGGAATGCTTGCCGAGCATGGCCCGCCGCTCCAGGAGCAGCGCCGCCCGGGCCGGCTCGGCGGCTGAGTCGATCTCCTTCAGCGCGGCCGTCGCGAACGCGACCCCGCGCTCGTTCTCGTCCGCCTCGTCGGCCGCGGCGGTGGCCCGCTCCAGCACGACCAGGTGACTCGCGCCGATCCGGTCCGCCGCATCCGGCACCTTGTCCCACAGTTCGAGCACCCGGGCCAGCAGGGTGAGCTGCTCGGCGTGGGCTAGGGCGTGCTCGGCCGCAGCGGCCGCCTGCCACGCGCTGATCAGCGCCCAGGTGGTGTCGTGCGCGTGGTACCAGTGGTGCGCCTCCTCGATCAGTGCCCGGCCCGGTGACATCAGCCCGGCGCCGGAGCTGAGCACCTCGGCGAACCGGTTGTGCAGCCGGGTCCGCTCGCCGGGCAGCAGGTCGTCGTAGACGGCCTCGCGGATCAGCGCGTGCCGGAACGCGTAGCCGTGCTCGTCCGTGGTCAGCACGTTGCCGGCCACCGCGGGCCGCAGGCCCCGGGCCAGGTCTTCGCTGGCCAGCCCGGTCACCGCGGCCAGCAGCGCGTGCCCGGTGCGCTGCCCGCCCGCGCTGGCCGCGCCGAGCAGTTCCTGGGTTTCCTCGGGCAGCCGCCGTACCGCGGCGAGCAGCAGATCGCGCAGCGACTCGGGCAGCTCGCTGGCCGGCCCGCCGTCGCGGCACAGCAGTTCCTCGACGAACAGCGGGTTACCTTCGGCGCGCCGGTACACCTCGTCGGCCAGCCACTGCTCCGGTTCGCGGCCGATGATGCCCGCCACCAGCTCATCGGCGTGCACCCGGCCCAGCCGGGGCAGCTCGATCCGCGACACCCAGGCGTGCCGGGCCAGCTCGGCGAGCAGCGGCCGCAGCGGATGCGTGCGGTGCAGCTCGTCGGAGCGGTAGCTCACGATGATCAGTACCCGGTCCAGGACCTGCTGGCTGCCGATGAGGAACGCGGCCAGGTCCCGGGTGGACCGGTCGGCCCAGTGCGCGTCCTCGATGATCAATACCACCGGGCTGGTCTCGGCCAGCCGCTCCAGCAGCGTGAGCATCTGCTCGAACAGCCGGGCCCGGGCCACCCCGGGGTCGGGCTCTGCGGCGGCCTCGCCGAACTCCGGCAGCAGCCGGGCGAACTCCCGGGTGGCCTGCCCGGGCAGCAGCGCGGCCACGCCGGCCGCGCCCATGTCCCGGACCAGCTCGCGGAGCATCGCGGCGAACGGGGCGAACGGCAGCCCATCGGCCCCCAGGTCCAGGCAGCCCCCGGTCAGCACCCGGGCGCCAGCGCCACTGGCCGCGGCCGCGAACTCGGTGATCAGGCGGGTCTTGCCGATACCGGCCTCACCGCCGATAAGCAGCGCGGACGAGCTGCCTTCCCGGGCCCGGGCCAGCGCGGCATCCAGCTCCGCCAGGTACTCAGCCCGGCCGACCAGAGCTGGCCTGCTCATCCGGGGGCTCATAGCTACCAAGAATGCTACCTGCTGAGGACATTCCGGGCGCTGGCCGCAGCCCCCGTGATCAGGCCCCGCGGCGCAATCCGGCCCGGGGCCGGACCGGCTCGGCCGCGTCCTCGACGTCGATGTACAGCTCCCGGCCGCCCGGCAGCAGCACGCCCAGCGAGTAGGAGATGATCCCGTCCAGGATCTCGCTCTGGCCGAGGATCTCGATGTCGATGACGTCCGGGTGACTGATCAGGAGACGGCACAGGACGCTGCCGGCATGATCGGCGGGCAGCGGCTCAGGTTTCCCTGGATCATCCGCAACTGGCATCCGGCCACCGGGTTATCCGGGTTACCGCCCTCCGTGGCGCCACGCCGGACGAGCTTGGCACTCGGGGCGGAACAGTGTATGCGAACACATTTCCTACGGTAACTCGGCGTGAGCGCAAGAAGCCGGAATGAGGCCTCAGAACGCCATGCGGCGTGTCTTGCCGCCGCAATCAGCGGCCAGCCAGCCCGGCCCCGGCCGCGCAGCAGGCCAGCCCGCGGCACTCGACCAGCCCGCAACCGGTCGCCGCGGCCCATCACGGCCACGCTGGCCAGCCGGGCCACCGGGCCCACCAGGGCGCCGGCCACCGGCGGCAGCACAAGCCCGGCGGCGGGGGCGGGGGCGGGCACACCCAGCCGTCACCGACCGTCACCCCGTCCACGCCGAGCGCCGCACCCACGCCGACCGAACCAGCCGCCTCTCCCACCCCCAGCGCCCCGGCCGCGACACCCAGCGCGAGCGTCACCGGCAACGACGGCACACCGTCAGCCGGACTCGCACTAGGCACGGCGCCCCGGTAAATCCATCAGCGCGGTGAGTTTGTGG
>DATCUG010000710.1:0-4341 GCA_036567525.1 Streptosporangiaceae bacterium
GGTAACCAGCCGCCCGCCGGTGACCACGAACACGTTGGTCCCGGTGCCCTCACACAGGTTCCCGGCCAGGTTGCCGAAGATCGCCTCGGCGGCGCCCCGCTCCCGGGCCCAGGCCAGCGCGCGCACGTTCTCCGCGTACGAGGTCGTCTTCACCCCGGCCAGCAGGCCGCGCTCGTTGCGCGGCCAGGGCAGCACGGCCACGTCGCAGCTGGCCGGGGTGGCGGCCAGCTCGCCCAGCGCGATGATCACCGTCAGCCCGCTGGCGGTCAGGCCGTCCGGCCTGGCCGAGCCGAGCACCGACTCGCCGGCGGTCACCGTGATCCGGACCCGGGCCCGGGACGGGTTGCCCGAGGCAATCAGCACCGCGGCCACCCCGGCCCTGATCTGGTCCAGGTCCGGCTCGGGCAGACCCAGCCCGGCCGCTGAGGCCCGCAGCCGGGTCAGGTGCCTGGTCAGCGCGAACGGCACGCCGCCAGTCACCTTCACCGCCTCGAACACGCCGTCGCCGGTGGTCAGTCCGTGATCAAGCACCGACACCCGGGCCGCACTGGGCGGGACCAGGGCGCCGTTCAGCCACACCGTCACGGCTCGACGCTAACGCAACGGCCCGCACGCGGCACTAGCCGTTGCGACAAGTGTGGGCAGTAGCCGGTCTACGGCGGTGAGCTGTTCCGCGACCTCGCGGTCCACCAGCATCATCGGGACCTCAGCCCGGATGGCGGCGTGCACGGTGCGCAGCGGCTCGCTGGGCGCGGCCACCTCGGCCCGCAGGTCGATGCCCTGGGCGGCGCAGACCACCTCGACGGCCAGGCAGGTGCGCACGTTGGCGACCACGTCGCGGAGCTTGCGCACCGCCGTCCAGCCCATCGACACGTGGTCTTCCTGCTTGCCCGAGGTCGGGATGGTGTCCACGCTGGCCGGGTGGGCCAGCACCTTGTTCTCGCTGACCAGCGACGCGGCGGTGTACTGGGCCAGCATGAAGCCGGAGTTGGTGCCCGCCGCCGGGGCCAGGAACGGCGGCAGGCCGCGGGAGAACGCCGGGTCCAGCATCCGGTCCACCCGGCGCTCGCTGATGCTGGCCAGCTCGGCCAGGGCCATGGCCAGCATGTCCGCCGCGAACGCGAGCGGCTCGCCGTGGAAGTTCCCGGTCGTCATCACCTCGCCGTCGGGCACCACGACCGGGTTGTCCACCACCGCGCCCAGCTCGATGTCGAGGACCCGGCACGCGTGAGCCAGCACGTCCCGGACCGCACCGTGCACCTGGGGCGCGCAGCGCAGGCAGTACGCGTCCTGCACCGCGTGCCGGCTGTGCCGGTGGCTGGCCAGCAGCGGCGAGCCGGCCAGCAGCGCGCGCAGGTTGGCCGCGCTGTCCAGCTGGCCCGGGTGCGGCCGGATCACCTGCACCCGCTCGTCGTAGGGCCGGTCGGTGCCGAGCAGCGCCTCGATGGACAGCGCGCAGGCCAGGTCGGCCGCCTGGACCAGCATCAGCGCGTCGTGGATGGAGAACGCGAGCAGCGCCTGCATCGGCTCGGTCCCGTTGACCAGGGACAGGCCCTCTTTCGGGGCTAGTTGCAGCGGCGTCAGGCCGTGCTCGGCCAGCACCTCGGCGGCTGGCCTGCCCGCGAGCGGGTCCCCCGGGCCGCGAAGCCGCCCCTCGCCGATCAGCGGCTGGGCCAGGTGGGCGAGCTGGGCCAGGTCCCCGGATGCGCCGACCGAGCCCTTGCCCGGGATCACCGGGAGCAGGCCCAGGCCGAGCAGCTCGAGCAGGCGGCGCGGCAGGTCCTCGCGGACCCCGGAGTAGCCGGCGGCCAGCGTGCGGGCCCGGAGCAGCAGCAGCGCGCGCACCGTCCGGTCATCCAGGGGTTCCCCGGTGGCGGCCGAGTGCGAGCGGATGATGGCGCCTTGCAGCCGGGTCAGGTCCTGCTCGCCCACGCGGGTGTCGGCCAGCGCGCCGAAGCCGGTGTTGACCCCGTAGACGGGCGAATCGCCCGCGATGGCTTCGGCCACCACGCTCCGGCTGGGCTGCATGACGGCGGCTACCCCGGCGCCGAGTTCGGCTCGCGCTTCGCCGTAGGCGACGCCGATGACGTCGTCCAGGGTGAGGGCGTCGCCGGTAACGATCACAGTTCGCATGGCCGACAGCCTGCCATGCCCTGGTCAGTGCGCTCATCCCCCGGTGGTCAATGCGCTGGCGCCCCGGTCTGGCTGAGGATCACGGGACGGTCTGGCGCAGGACCTCGGCCAGCACCGTGACGGCCTCGTCGACCAGCCGGTCGCTCAGGTTGCCGTAGCCCAGCAGCAGGCCGGGCGCACCGGGGTCGGGGACCAGGCGCAGCGCGTCGAGCGTGCCGAGCCGCATGTCCCGCCGCCCGGCCGCGGCCAGGATGGCGGCCGTGTCGGTGCCCGGGGGCAGGTCGAGCAGCAGGTCCAATCCGGCCTGCCCGGCGCGCACCCGGTAGCCGGGCAGCTCGCGGGCCAGCGCGCCGGCCAGCGCGGCCCGCCGGGCCCGGAACCGCTGCCGGGACGCGCGCAGGTGCCGGTCGTAGGCGCCGGACTCCATGAAGTGAGCCAGCGCGAGCTGATTCAGCGCGGGCGGGCTGACCGGGAGGCCGCGGCCGGCCCGGACCGCGCTCACCAGCCGGCCCGGTGCGACCACCCAGCCGATGCTGACGGTCGGGTTCAGCGTCCGGGTCATCGAGCCGAGCAGAGCCACGTGGTCCCGGCCGGCGCCCTGCAGCACGGGAGGGACCGGTCCGGCGTAGCTGAACTCGGAGTCGTAGTCGTCCTCGATGATCAGCCCGCCGGCCTGCCGGGCCCAGTCCAGCAGCGCCGCCCGCCGGCTGGCGGCCAGCGGGTAGCCGTACGCGACCTGCCGGGCAGTGCCGGCACACACCGCGCGCAGCCCGGGGTGGTCGCGCAGCGCGTCCACCACCAGGCCGCCGTCGTCCACCGGCAGCGGCACCAGGTCCAGGCCCGCGGCCCGGGCGGCCTGCCAGAGCCGCGGCGAGCCCGGGTCCTCCATGCCGATCGCGGTGTGCCCGTCATCGCGCAGTGCGTGCGAGACCTGGGCCATGGCCTGCCCGGCGCCCGCGAACACGGAGAGCGTGCCGGGCTCGGCGGCCGCGCCCCGGCTCCGGTTCAGGTGCGCGGCCAGCACCTCGCGCAGCCGCGGGTGGCCGCCGTCCTGGGCGTAGTCGAGCTGGTCGAACGACGCGGTCTCGGCGGCGGCCCGGATCGCCTCCACCCACTGGCGGCGCGGGAAGGCGCGCTGGTCGGACCGGTAGCCCAGGTCGTAGCGAACCGGGCGGGGCGGCGGCTCGGCGGGGGGGGTGGGCGGCGGCGGGTCCTCGTGCGGCCGTGGTGTCCAGCACACCCGGGTGGCCGAGCCGGTCCGGCCGGCCAGGTATCCCTCGGTGATCAGGCGGCTGTACGCCTCGGTCACCGCCCAGCGGGACACACCCAGGTCGGCCGCGAGCGTCCGGCTGGGCGGCAGCGCGGCGCCGTGCGGCAGCCGCCCGTCCCGGATGGCGGCCCGGATCGCGCTGGCCAGCCGGTCGGGCAGCCTTCGCTTGCCGCGGGTGCCCGGCTGGCCAGGCACCGCGAGCAGGGTTTCCCAGGCCAAATTGGTCTGTTTTCCGGCCACGCGATTGGATCGTAGCCGCTGTCCGGCCACTTCTACAGTCGTTACATCCTCTCCAGGAAGTGGCAGGTCAGGTCATGTTTTCGTGGTTGCGCAGCAGGGCCGGCTGGTGGCGGCGGAAGCGGCGTCCGGCCCGGATTGCGCCAGACGCGTTCTTCACCGACCCGGCTGTGGTGGAGGACGACTATGGGCGGATGAAGCCGGAGCCGGCCGGCCGGTGGTGAGCCGGGCCGCGCTTGGGCTCTGGCTTGGGGTCAGCCGGACTCGCTGGCCCGGGGCCGGACGCGCAGGTGCGCGCGCTCGCCCTGGCGGCCGAACAGGGTGAGGATCTCCACCGGTTCCGGGTCCGCGGTGCTGAACCAGTGCGGCACCCGGGTGTCGAACTCGGCCGCCTCGCCCGGCACCAGCACCAGGTCCTGGTGACCGAGCACCAGCCGGAGCCGCCCGTCCAGCACGTAGAGCCACTCGTAGCCCTCGTGCACCCGGGGGTCCGGCGTCTGGCCCCGGCTGGGCGAGAGGACCAGTTTGTAGGCCTGCAGGCCGCCGGGCCGGCGGGTCAGCGGCACGAACGTCTCGCCGTTGGCCGCGGCTACCGGCCGGAGGTGGATCCGCGGGTCCCCGGTGGGCGGCGCCCCGACCAGGTCATCCAGCGGGACCCCATAGGCCTGGGCCAGCGGCAGCAGCAGGTCGAGGTTCGGCCG
>DATCUG010000711.1:0-2546 GCA_036567525.1 Streptosporangiaceae bacterium
GGGGAACCTGGCGGCCAGCCGGTCCACGCCCTCCGGGGCGGCCAGCAGGCTGACCGCGGTGACCGACGCGGCTTCCCGGTCGCCCAGCATGGTGACCACCGTCTCCAGGGTGCCGCCGGTGGCCAGCATGGGATCGAGCACGAACACGTCGCGGCCAGCCAGGTTGGCCGGCAGCCGGTTGGCGTAGGTGGCCGCGACCAGGGATTCCTCGTCCCGGGCCAGCCCCACGAAGCCCACCTCGGCGGTGGGCAGCAGCCGGATCATGCCGTCCAGCATGCCGATCCCGGCGCGCAGCACCGGCACCACCAGCGGTTCCGGCCGGGCCATCTTGACGCCCTGAGCATCGCCCACCGGCGTGCGGACCGTCACCGGCTGGACGCGCACCTCCCGGGTGGCCTCGTACGCGAGGAGCGTGACCAGTTCATCGGTGAGCCGCCGGAACGTGGGCGAGTCGGTGCTCTCGTCGCGCAGCGCGGTGAGCTTGTGCGCGATCAGCGGGTGATCGACGACCAGAGTTTGCATGATCGGTAGTGTCGCAGGCCGGGCCGCGCCTGGGCGGGCCGGCCAGTGAACAAGCGGTAATCCGGCCGCCGGCGCCAGGGCTACATGTCATCGAGCGTTCGCCCGCTGGCCATGGCCTGGCCGGCGTGGCCGCCATGCCGGGACAGCATGGTGGGAGCGTGCGGATCGGGATCATCGCAGAGTCTTTCCCGCCCGATGTCAACGGCGTGGCCAACAGCGTGCTCCGGGTGGCCGAATATCTGCTGGCCCGTGGGCACGAACCGCTGGTCATCGCGCCCCAGCCGGCCGGGTCCACAGCAGGCAGCGGCCAGCCAGCCGGACCTGGCTACCCGGTGCGCCGGGTGCCGTCGGTGCCGCTGCCCGGCTACCAGACATTCAGGCTCGGGCTCGGGTTCGCGGCTATCCGCCGCTGGCTGACCGGGCACCGGGCCGAGGTGGTCCACCTGGCCAGCCCATTCCTGCTCGGCGCCCGGGGCATGGTGACCGCCCGGCAGCTCCGGTTGCCCACGGTGGCCGTTTACCAGACCGACGTGCCCGGCTACGCCCGCGCCTACCAGCTGGGCGCCGCCGCCGAGGCGGCCGCCTGGCACTGGGTGCGCCGGATCCACAACGCCGCCGACCGCACCCTGGCCCCGTCCACGGCCAGCGCCGAGCGGCTGCGCGCGCACGGCATCGAGCGGGTGTGGCTGTGGGGGCGGGGCGTGGACTGCCAGCGGTTCAACCCGGCGCACCGCAGTGAGTCGCTGCGCCGGTCGCTGGCCCCGGGGGGCGAGGTCCTGGTCGGCTACGTGGGGCGGCTGGCCAGCGAGAAGCGGGTGGACCTGCTCGCGCCGATCGCCGGGCAGCCCGGAACCCGGCTGATCATCGTAGGCGGCGGGCCGGCCGAGGAGCGGCTGCGCAAGGCCATGCCGGCCGCGGTGTTCCTGGGCCAGCACCGCGGCGAGCAGTTGGCCCGGATCTTCGCCAGCCTGGATGTATTCGTGCACAGCGGCTGCCACGAGACGTTCGGCCAGACCATCCAGGAGGCGGCGGCCAGCGGGCTGCCGGTGGTCGCGCCGGCCGTGGGCGGCCCCATCGACCTGGTCGACGACGGCATCACCGGATACCTGGTGCGGCCCGGCGACGCTGCCGCGCTGGCCCGGGCGGCGGCCCGGCTGGTGGCCGACCCGCGGGCCCGGGCTGCGCAAGGCCGCGCGGCCCGGCAGCGGGTGCTGGCCCGCAGCTGGGCCGCTGTCGGTGATGCGCTGATAGGCCACTATGCGGCAGTGCTGGCGGGCAGCCAGGCCGGGCCTACCGACGCGGGCCAGACGCTATCCGCGGCTTGACTTCGCGCCTCCGGGGCGGGCGCCAGTCAGTTCAGCAGGTCCTTGGCCACCAGCGCGATACCGTGCCCCCACGCCGTCAGCTGATCGGCGGGCAGGTAGGACGTGCCCGACTTGGTGTGGTCCACTTCCGGCGAGGCCAGGTACCGTTCCCGGCCCTGCCGGTCGATGAAGTAGACGGCGGAGGTGTGCTGCACGTCGGCGTTCCGGTTGGGCGCGTTAACCGCGATGTGGTAGCCCTGCCAGACCGAGCGGAGCTGTGGCACCGGCCCGGTGAAGTAGTGCCAGTCCGGGATCGTGACCAGCCCGTGCGCCCGGGAGTACGCGGCCATGGAGGGCACATCGGTGTGGTACGGATTCACGTTGACCGCGGCGAACACCACCTGGCTGGCCTTCGCCCCCAGGTCGTGGTACGCGTCGACGAATTCCTGGGACACCAGCGGGCAGATGTCCGTGCAGTGGGGGTCCATGAACTGGAGCACCACGACCTTGCCGCGCAGGCTGGCCAGGCTCAGCCGGTGGCCTGCCTGGTCGGTCAGCGTGAAACCGGGCGCCGGGGGGCGGGACAGCCCGCTCAAGGCCATCAGGTTGGCCAGGCTGGTCGGCACGTTCGCCGGTACGCCAGACACCCGGGGCTGGTCCATCGCGGTGAGCCTGTCGTGCCGGACCATCAGGAACGCGGGGATGGCCGCGGCTGCCGCC
>DATCUG010000712.1:0-7880 GCA_036567525.1 Streptosporangiaceae bacterium
GCTGGCGCCTGCTCAGCCAGCGCGGCCGCACCCGCCGGCACCGCCGCGACACCCGGTTACGGCACCCATCATGCCTGCGTCCCGCCATGCGGGATCATGGAAGCTGGGCGGCGCAGCCCGGGCGGCGGCCGGACGGCCGGCGGGAAGGCAGGTGAGCGGCGGTGGCGGCAACGGTTCTGGTGGTGGAGGACGAACGCAAGCTGCGTGAGCTGGTCCGGTCCTACCTGGAGCGGGCCGGGTTCACCGTGCTGTCCACCGGTTCCGGGGCGGAAGCGCTCACGCTGGCCAGCTCGGCCGCACCTGACCTGGTCGTTCTCGACCTCGGGCTGCCGGATGTGGCGGGCGAGACGGTGGCCAGGGAGCTGCGCGCGGCCGGGCCCACACCGATCCTGATGCTGACGGCCAAGGTCACCGAGGAAGACCGGATCGCCGGCTTGCAGCTGGGCGCCGACGACTACGTGACGAAACCGTTCAGCCCCCGGGAACTGGTCCTCCGGGTGCAGGCCATCCTGCGCCGCGGCGCGCCCGCCGCCGGGCAGGGCGTGACCAGCTACGGAACCGGCGCGCTGGTCATTGACGAACCGCAGCGCCAGGTCACGGTGCGTGGCGAGCAGGCCGACCTCACTCCGACCGAATGGGGCATTCTGGTCGCGCTGGCCACCGTGCCGGGCCGGGTGTACTCCCGGCTCGAGCTGATCAACCGGGTGCGCGGATACGAGTTCGAGGGTTATCAGCGGACGGTCGATTCGCACGTGAAGAACCTGCGCCGGAAGATCGAGGCTGATCCGGGCAATCCCCAGATCGTGCAGACCGTCCTGGGCGGCGGGTACCGGCTGGGGCTGGCCCGCGATGGCTGACGAGGGTGGCCCGCCGCCCGGGCCACCGGCCCGCGGTGACGCGATCGGGCTCCGCCTGGCCCTGCTGTTCCTGGGCGTGGCGCTGGCCGCCATCGCCCTGCTGGCCGGGCTGACCGCGGCGTTCGCCGCGGCCGACGTGTCCGCCCTGGCCGGGCGGCAGCGCACCGAGCTGACCGCGGCCGTGGCGGTGGCCGCGGCCGCCGCCTGGGACCGGAACAACAGCTGGGCCCTCGCCGACCTGTCCCCGGTGCTGGACCTGGCCGCGCGCACCGGCGCGGACGTGCAGATCCTGGACCGCACGGGCCGGGTCGTCGCCGTCTCCCCCGGGTTCGCCGCGCAGGCCGGCAACCCGCAAGTCAGCGCGCCGGCCGAGGTGCGGGGCGTGCCGGTCGGCAAGGCCGTGGTCCGGTTCACCGGGGCCGGCCTGGGCCAGGCCGACCACTCCCTGCAGCTGGCCCTGCTGCGGGCCATCGCCGGCACCGCCGGGCTGGCCGCGCTGGCCGCGCTGCTGACCGGGCTGGCCGTGGCCCGGCGGATCACCCGCCCGGTCACCCGGATCATCGCGGTGACCCGGGCCATGGGCCGGGGCGACCGCGCCGCCCGGGTTGGGCCGATCAAAGCCCCCGGCGAGCTGCGCGAACTGGCCACCGCGTTCGACCAGATGGCCGACGCGCTGGACCGGCATGAGCAGCTGCGCCGCGACCTGGTGGCCGGCGTCGCCCACGAGCTGCGCACCCCGATCGCCATCCTGCAGGCGGGCCACGAGGCGCTGCTGGACGGGGTGGCCGAACCCACCCCCGGCCAGCTCGGCTCGCTGCGCGACGAAGTGATGCGGCTGGCCCAGATGGTCGGCGACCTGCAGACGCTGGCCGCCGCTGACGCCGCCACCCTGCGCCTGGCCCGGCAGCGCTGCGACCTGGCCGCCATCGCCGCCGCGGCCGCGGACAGCCTGGCCGGCCGGTTCGAGGCCGCCGGGATCACCGTGCACCGGCAGCTGGCCGGGGTGGACATCCTGGCCGACCCGCGGTGGCTGCACCAGGCCGTCACCAACCTGCTGACCAACGCGCTGAAGTTCACCCCGGCCGGCGGGCAGGTGACGATCGAGGCCGGGCCGGCCGGGCCGGACGCCGTGCTCCGGATCAGCGACACCGGCCGCGGCATCCCGGCCGACGAACTGCCCCGTATCTTCGACCGGTTCTGGCGCGGCCGGGACGCGGCACACATCTCAGGCAGCGGCATCGGCCTGTCCGTGGCCGCCGAGCTGGCCCAGGCCCACGGCGGCCAGCTGACCGCGGCCAGCCAGCCCGGCCAGGGCACCCAGATGACGCTCACCCTGCCCCGCGCCGGGTAACCGGCGGCGGTGCTTACCGGGTGGGCATATACGGTGTCATGGCCGTGGGGGGAAAGCTGAGGCAGCGGCTGACGCTGACGGTGGCGTGCGCGGCTCAGGTCATGATGGTGCTCGACGTCTTGATCGTGAGCGTCGCCCTGCCCTCTATTCAGCACGAACTCGACCTGTCGCCGGCCGGCCTGGAGTGGGTGGTGAGCGCCTATGCGCTGGCGCTGGCCGCGCTGATCCCCTTTGGCGGCGCGCTCGGGGATCATTTCGGGCGCAAGCGGGTTTTCCTGGCCGGTGTTGTCGTCTTCACGCTGGCCTCGGCCGGCTGTGCTCTGTCGGTTTCGGGCGGGATGCTGATCGGCTTCCGGGTGGTCCAGGGAATTGGCGGCGCCGTCATGTCGTCCCTGACCCTTGCGCTGATCTCCGAGGCGTACCCGCCGGAGGCCAGGGCGGGCCCGATCGGGCTGTGGGCGGCGGTGAGCGGCCTGGCCGTCGCGGGCGGCAGCGTACTCGGCGGGGTGCTGCTCAGCGTCTTCCCCTGGTCATCGATCTTCTGGGTCAACGTCCCGATCGGGGTACTGACCGTGGTCATCTCAGCGGTATCGGTCGCGGAGTCCCGCGAGCCCGTGCCCCGGCCTTTCGACCGCCTGGGTGTCGCGCTGAGTACGTCCGGTCTTCTGCTGCTGACCTTTGGGTTCGTCGATTCCGCTGACGCCACGTGGGGGTCGCCCGTGGTGGGTATCTGCGTCGGCGCCGGCGTCGCAGTCCTGGCTGCTTTCTGGGTCTGGGAGCACAAGGCCGCGGCACCGATGGTCCCCCCGTCATTGCTGCGCACACCGAGTTTTGGCCGGGCGTCTGCCGTATACCTGCTGGCCTACCTGGCGTTCTCGGGATTCATTTACTACGTCACACTATTTTTCCAGAATGTCGAGGGATGGTCCGCGCTGCGCACCGGCCTATCCTGGCTCTTTTTCTGCATTCCATACTTTCTCGTGGCCCAGCTGGGGGCGTGGGTGGCACGGTGGCTGCCGGTGGCCTCGGCCGTCGGGTGGGGCTGTCTCATCGCGGCCGCGGGCGTGTTCGGCATGAGCCGGCTGACGCCGGCCACGCCGTTTGCCTGGGCGGCGGCCTGCTACGTCCTGGTCGGGGTGGGCTTCGCGCTGATGGTCCCGGCGGGCTCGACCGCGGCCATGGCCGAGGTGCCCGCGGGATCATCGGGGATCGGGTCAGGCCTGTTCAATGCGTGCCGCCAGATCGGCACCACGATGGGGCTGGCCATCCTGGGATCCATCGGCGCCAGCGTGATCCTGGCCGACTGGCGCCGGCAGTCCGGGTCGTTCCCGCCCGCCGAGCGGCCACGCGCGGTGCAGGCCGGTGCTGACGTGGCGGGCGGCCAGGTCCACGCGGTCGCCACCGCGGTGGGCCGGCCTGCCCTCGACGCAGCGGTGTCCTCCTTCCACCGCGGTTTCGAGCTTGCCCTGCTGCTGGCCGCCGCGACCCTGGCCGCGGCTGGCCTGGTGGGCTTCCTGGGCCTACGGCACCTCGCCAGCGCCGCGCCCCGGCCACGCCAGCCAACCGACGCCAGGACGGCCCGGTTAGCCGGGTGCTTCGGCGTTGTGCCTGAGCTGGTCGCGGCGCTGGAATTCGGCCGCGCGATTCGCGGTGGGCGCCAGTTCCCCCACCGACGTGCCACCCACTCGTGACTTCTTCGCGCCCGGGGGCAGGCTGGTCGCGGCCGTGGCCACCGAGCCATCGAGTTCGGTCTGCCACAACCACCCCTCAGTGCGGGTGATCCCCTGGCCGAACACGACGCTGGCCGCCTTGGAGAACAGGCCGGCCGCGCCGGCCAGCCAGGCGATGCTGCCGGCCACCCGGACCAGGTCGGGAATGGTGTGCAGGTAGGAGCCTGCGTAGATGATGGCCGCGGCCAGCAGCGCGGTGCCGGCGATAACCCACCAGAAACGCGTGATGACCTGCCCCGTTCCTCTCCTCGCGGCGGCCAGATAATCGGAGAGGGTCAGGATGTCCCGGGCCGCCTTCTCGCCGGTGAGCAGTTCCCGCCAGATGCGGCCCTGGACCCGGATGGCGGGCCGCGCGCCGTCCCAGTCAGCCGTGGCCGGGTTCGCCGCAACCCAGGTATGCCAGTCCTGCAGGCCACAGTTCACCGCGTAAGCCGTGTGATCGGGCAGGAGCGTCTTGAGATCAGCCAGCCAGTCGGTGATCGTGGTCAGCCGCCCGGCATCGAACATGCTGCGGAACTGCTCCTGGCGGTGCTCGCTGGTGATCGCGTTGGCCGGGAGCATGGTCGTTTCGGCGATGGCGCGCCCCAGTCCGTACGCCTTGCCCAGCAGGAAATCCGCGACCGTCAAGGCCTCCAGCAGGCGGCAGTGCAGGGTGAAGACGGCGTCCAGCGTGGCATCCCGGCTGCGGGCAGGATCGGTCAGCAGCGCCAGCACGTCCGACATGGCCTGAGTCAGCACCGGCGCGGGCTCGGCCAGCAGCACACCCAGCTGCGACTGGATCTGCTCACCGAGCCACGTCGACTGGCTGGCCCCCGGGAAGTCAGAACGGCCCGGCAGATGATCGCCGCGTTCCGGGTCGCGGGCCGGGCCCCGGTGCACCGGGGAGTGGAACAGCTGAGCCACTTGCCACCCCAGGGCCACGGCCCGGCAGATCCCGGAGTGCGCGTGGGCCAGTTCCTGAGTGCTGGCCCAGCCACCCGCCCGGCTGTGCACTGAGCTCCCGATCACCTGGCCAGGCTCCCGCCGGGCCACAGTGCGGTTAGCTGGGCTGGGCTGATGTTGCCGCCGCTGCAGACGATCGCCACCTTCCGGCCGGCGAACCGCTGCGGGGCCGCCAGCACCGCGGCCAGCGCGGCCGCGCCGGCCGGCTCGACCAGGTTGCGCGTCTTTTCGATCATCACCCGGGTCGCGGCTTTCAGCGCGTCGTCCGGGACCAGCACGAAGTCGTCCAGCAGATCCCGCATGATCTGCTGCGGCAGCTCGAACGCGGTCCTGGTGGCCAGCCCCTCCGCGAACGTGCTGGTGCTGTCCTCAACCAGCGCGCCCGCCCGCCAGGACCGGTAGGCGGCTGGGGCCGCCTCGGACTGCACGCCGATCACCTCGACCGACGGGCGCACGGCCTGCTCGGGCATGCAGATCACCGCGCGCACGCCGAACAGGTCCGCCGCGTAGGCCACCGACTGGCCGTGATTGCCGGTCGAGGCGGCGATCACCCCCCGCTGCCGCTCATCGGTGCCCAGCTGGCTGATCAGGTTCACCCCGCCACGAACCTTGAACGCGCCCACCGGCTGGTGGTTCTCGTGCTTGACCCATAGCCGGGCCCCGGTCATGGCATCGAGCGCCGGGTAACGGTAGAGCGGAGTGGCCGGCAGGTACGGCGCGATGCGCTGCCGCGCCGCGAAGACGTCCGCCAGGTCAGGCACTGGGGAAGCGGTCATGCCATGTGTCTATATCACGGCATCTTTCAGCGGGCGGCGTAGCCGGTGGCCTTCTCGACCACCATCCGGACCACCACGCGCACCGCACCCGGCCGGTCCGGGTCAGGGTCCCGGCCGTTGTACTTCCAGGAGAGCTGGGTGTCGAACTGGCGGCCGGGGTCCGGGGCCAGCGACACCCGGCCGCGCAGCTCCACGTAGTTCTCCGGGTCGGCCGAGTCGATCACGCTGACGCTGACCCGCGGGTCGCGCACCATGTTCCGGTGCTTGACCCGGCCTGCCACGGTGGAGAACAGCAGATCGCCGCCGTCCCGGCCGACCCACACTACGGAGGACTGCGGGCTGCCGTCCGGGTTGATCGTGGCCAGCACGGCGTAGTTCTTCCCATCGACCAGCCGGATCGTCGCATCGCTGAGCGGGATACCCATGCCGGGCAGGTTAGCCGGGTCGGCGCGCTGGTGCAGAAGTACGCCGGGTCATCAGCTCAGCTTCAGCGCCTGGGCTAGCTGCCGGTAGCCGGGCCGCGGGTCGGCGTCCGGCTCGGTGAGCACCTGGACCACGACGTGGTCGGCCCCGGCCTCCAGATGCCGGGCCAGGTGGGCCGTGACCTCGTCCGCGGTGCCGTGCGCGACCAGCGCGTCGATCAGCGCGTCGCTGCCGCCGCCGCTGAGGTCGGCGTCGGTCCAGCCGAACCGGCGCAGGTTGCTGGTGTAGTTGACCAGCCCCAGGTACGGCGTGCGGACCCGGTCCCGGCCCAGCGCCCGGGCCCGGGCCGCGTCGGTGTCCAGCACGACCTTCTGCTCTGGGGCGAGCAGCGGCGCCGGGCCGAGGATGTCCCGGGCCAGCCGGGTGTGCTCCGGCTGCACCAGATACGGGATCGCCCCCGCGGTGCGGTCGGCGGCCAGCCGGAGCACCCGCGGGCCCAGCGCGGCCAGCACCAGCGCGTCCCGCGGCACCCCGTCATCCAGCAGCGTGTCCACGTAGCTGGCCAGGGTCTCGTAGGGCCGCCGGTATTGCTGAGTTGCCTCCGGGTGCCCGGCGCCCACGCCGAGCACGAACCGGCCCGGGTAGCGCTGCTGCAGCCGGGCGGACGACCGGGCCACCAGATGCGGGTCGTCCTTCCAGATGTTGACGATGCTGGTCCCCACGGTCAGCCTGCTGGTGGCGGCCAGCAACTCCTCGATCAGGGCCAGGTCCCCGTCCGGTGAGCTGCCCACCCACAGCGCGCCGAACCCGTATTCCTCCACGCTGGCCGCCAGGTCAGCGGTGAGCTGGTACCCGACCCGCCAGATCCCCCACTGCCCGAGCTGGTCCCGCAGCTGCGCCGTCACGTGCTGCCCCTTCCGTTCGCGGTCACCACCATTGGCCAGAACCCGCCGGCCCGGCGCGGTGTTCCGCCGCCAGACGCGATGCTTGGGTCATGAGCGACGACATCCGCCCGTTCCGCATCGACATCCCCGACGCTGAGCTCGACGACTTGCGGGACCGGCTGCAGCGGACCCGCTGGCCGGAGCCGGAGCCGGTCAGCGACTGGTCGCAGGGCACCCCGCTGGCTTATACCCGCGAGCTGTGCGAGTACTGGCGCACCGGCTACGACTGGCGCGCCGCCGAGGCCCGGCTGAACGGGTTCCCGCAGTTCCGCACCGAGATCGACGGCGTGGACATCCACTTCATGCACGTGCGGTCGCCGCGCCCGGACGCGCTCCCGCTGCTGGTGACACACGGCTGGCCCGGCTCGGTGGTCGAATTCGGCAAGGTGATCGGGCCGCTGACTGACCCGGAGCGGCACGGCGGCGACGCGGCCGACGCCTTCCACCTGGTCTGCCCGTCGCTCCCCGGATATGGCTTCAGCGGCCGGCCTGACCAGCCAGGCTGGGGCGTTCAGAAAATTGCGGACGCGTGGCATGAGCTGATGCGCCGCCTTGGCTACCGGCGGTACGCGGCGCAGGGCGGGGATTGGGGGTCGACGGTCACCACCGCGCTGGCCATCCGCCACCCGGAGCACCTGGCCGGGATTCACCTGAACATGGTCACGGTATTTCCAGACCGGGCGGCGCGCGGCAGCGAAGACCTGACCGAGCGGGAGCAGGCCGCGCTGGCCTCGCTCGCGCACTACGACCAGGAGGACTCCGGCTACTCGAAGCAGCAGTCCACCCGGCCGCAGACCATCGGGTACGCGCTGCTGGACTCACCGTCCGCGCTCGCAGCCTGGATGCTCGACCACGAC